>NZ_CEVIVD010000011.1:39227-45243 GCF_982290655.1 Protofrankia sp. CiP1_Cm_nod3 | reverse complement strand
GGGGTCCCCGGATTTTCGCTCTGCGAAAATCCGGGGTCAGCGGATGGCGTCGGCCAGGGCCTGGGCGCGGGAGGTGGACTCCCAGGTGAAGTCGAGTTCCGGGCGTCCGAAGTGGCCGTAGGCGGCGGTCTGGGTGTAGATCGGCCGCAGCAGGTCCAGGTCCCGGATGATCGCGGCCGGCCGGAGGTCGAAGACGGCGGTCACGGCGTCCTGGATCCGCTCGTCGGGGACCACGCCGGTGCCGAAGGTCTCGACGAACAGGCCGACGGGGTGCGCCTTGCCGATGGCGTAGGCGATCTGCACCTCGCACCTGCGGGCGAGCCCGGCGGCGACGACGTTCTTGGCGACCCAGCGCATCGCGTACGCGGCGGACCGGTCGACCTTGGACGGGTCCTTGCCGGAGAAGGCGCCGCCGCCGTGGCGGGCCATCCCTCCGTAGGTGTCAACGATGATTTTCCGCCCGGTGAGGCCGGCGTCCCCCATGGGGCCGCCTACCTCGAACCGGCCGGTCGGGTTGACCAGCAGCCGGTGCCCGTCGGTGGCGATGTCGAGGGTGGCCAGCTCCGGGGTGACGACGAACTCGGCGATGTCGGGCGCGAGCAGGGTGTCGAGGTCGATGTCGGCCGCGTGCTGGGTGGAGACGACGACGGTGTCCAGCCGCACCGGCCGGCCGTCGGCGTACTCGATGGTGACCTGGGTCTTGCCGTCGGGGCGCAGGTAGCCGATCCGGCCCTCCTTGCGGACGGCGGACAGGCGCCGGGCGAGCCGGTGGGCGAGCGCGATCGGCAGCGGCATCAGCTCGGGGGTCTCGTCGCAGGCGTAGCCGAACATCAGGCCCTGGTCGCCGGCGCCCTGGCGGTCGAGCTCGTCCTCGCCGGAGCCGCCCACCCGGGCCTCGTGGGCGGTGTCGACGCCCTGGGCGATGTCGGGCGACTGCGACCCGATCGACACGCTCACCCCGCAGGAGGCGCCGTCGAAGCCCTTCTTGGACGAGTCGTAGCCGATCTCCAGCACGCGCTCGCGGACGACGGCGGCGATGTCCACATAGGTGTCCGTGGTGACCTCACCGGCGACGTGGACCTGGCCGGTGGTGATCAGCGTCTCGACCGCGACCCGGCTGCGCGGGTCGTCTTTGATCATCGCGTCGAGGATGGAGTCACTGATCTGGTCAGCGATCTTGTCCGGATGTCCCTCGGTAACGGACTCGGAAGTGAACAGGCGCGTCGCCACGTCATGACCCCCTGGGAGATCCAGTCTGATTCGGGCGAAGTCTACCGGCGGGTACCGGCGGGCAGGCCGACAACGGAGCCATCCGCTACAGCGAGTCGCGTCACGACCAGGTCGAGCACCTGGTGCGCGAGCAGGTCCTTGCTGGTCCGTTCGATGGCGGTCTGGGTGCCGTCCGCGCCGAGGACCACGGCGGCGTTGTGGTCGACCTCGAAGCCGAGCCCGTCGCCGACCTGGTTGACGACCAGCAGGTCGGCTTTCTTGCGGGCGAGCTTCTCCCGGCCGAGGGCCACGATGTCCACGCCCGGCCTGCCGGTCTCGGCGGCGAAGCCGACGAGCAGCTGGCCCGGCCGGCGGGCGGCGACGAGCTCGGCCAGCACGTCGGGGTTGTGTGCCAGCGCCACCGGCTCGGGGACACCGTCACCTTTTTTGATCTTGTAGGACGCCCGTGCCACGGGCCGGAAGTCCGCGACCGCGGCCGCCATGATCACAACATCGGCCTGGGCTGCCTGGGCGTGCACGGCCTCGCGCAGCTGCGCGGTCGACACCACCGGGATGGTGCGCGCCCCGGCGACGTCCGGCAGCGCCACGTTGGCCGCCACCACGACGGTCTGCGCGCCCCGGGCGAGCGCGGCCCTGGCCAGTGCGTAGCCCTGGCGTCCGCTGGAGGAGTTGCCCAGGAAGCGGACGGGGTCGAGATGCTCCCGGGTGCCGCCGGCGCTGACGACGACCCGCCGGCCGGCGAGATCCAGCACCGTGCCCGCCGACGCGCCACCGGCCAGGACGCTGCCCGCCGGCGCGCTGCCCGCCGTCCCGGAACGGGCCGGCGCGGAACGGGCCAGCGCCGAGCGGGCCAGCACGGAACGGGCCAGCGCGGCGATCTCCGCCGGTTCCGGCAGCCGGCCGGCACCGGAGTCCGCGCCGGTCAGCCGGCCCACGGCCGGGTCGACGACCAGGCAGCCACGGGAGCGCAGCGTGGCCACGTTGGCCACGGTGGCCGGGTGCTCCCACATCTCGGTGTGCATGGCCGGGGCGAACATCACCGGGCACCGGGCGGTGAGCAGGGTGGCGGTGAGCAGGTCGTCGGAGCGTCCGGTGGCGGCGCGGGCGAGCAGGTCCGCCGTGGCGGGGGCGACGAGCACCAGGTCGGCCTCCCGGCCGAGCCGGACGTGCGCCACCTCGGCCGCGTCGGTCCAGACGTCGGTGGCCACCGGATGCCCGGACAGCGCCGCCCAGGTCGGCTCGCCGACGAAGCGCAACGCCGCCGCGGTGGGCACGACCCGCACGTCGTGGCCGGTCTCGGTGAGCTGGCGCAGCACCTCGACCGCCTTGTAGGCGGCGATCCCGCCGGAGACTCCCAGCACGACGCGGGGACGCCGCACAGCCGCGGGAGCGGCGGTACCGGTGCCGCCGCCGGCACCATTGCCGTTGCCATTGCCGGCGGTGTTGGCGGTGCCGGCGGGCGTGTCAGCGGACATCAGCGGTCATGTCCCGGTGGAACGGGTGCCCCGGTGGCCCCGGACGCCCCGGGCGTCCCGCGTCCGGGGTACCGGATGTCCTGGTGCCGGCACCGGGCGTCCCCGCGGTACCCGCAGGTGCGCCGACGGCGTGTGCGGCACCGGGACGTGGGTGGCGCGGGGGCCGACATGTGACTGGCATGCGGCTGTCGGAGGGCGCCGGCGCTCAGGAGGCCGGCGGCAGGGGCTCGCCGACGGTCTCGTGCGTCAGCAGACCCGCGTTGATCTCGCGCAGCGCGATGGACAGCGGCTTCTCCTGGGCGCTGGCGGTGTCGACCAGTGGGCCGACGTACTCCAGCAGGCCCTCACCGAGCTGCGAGTAGTAGGCGTTGATCTGCCGGGCCCGCTTGGCCGCGTAGATCACCAGACTGTACTTGGAGTCGGTGGCTTCCAGGAGCTCGTCGATCGGCGGGTTGGTGATGCCCTCGGGCTGCGCGACAGTGCCGGACACGGTGTCCTTCCGCAAACACGGGGCTGTCAGCCCGCTGACGGGCCGACAGCATGGTCAGGATGGTCAGGATGTGGTCGTGGAGAACGATGTGGTCGTGAGGAACGGGGTCAGGGCGGGCGCTCGGGACCGCGGCGGCCCCGCCGGAGCGGCTCACGGCCCCGCGGCCCGGGGCCGTGAGCCGCGGGCTGGTGGGCGTCCGCACCCTCAG
The DNA here is from genome assembly GCF_982290655.1 of Protofrankia sp. CiP1_Cm_nod3. Classification (NCBI taxonomy): domain Bacteria; kingdom Bacillati; phylum Actinomycetota; class Actinomycetes; order Frankiales; family Frankiaceae; genus Protofrankia; species Protofrankia sp. CiP1_Cm_nod3. Next base: position 41,840 of record NZ_CEVIVD010000011.1, on the reverse strand, counting down.
CAGTATTCTCGGACCACGACGCCCTCGGACCACAACGGTACGGCCTGTCCACAGTAGAGCAGGCGACAGTGGAGCAGGCGACGCCGGGAGGGCAGGCGCGGCCAGGCGGCCCGCGGCCCAGCCCAGCCGGCCCAGCCCAGCCCAGCCGCGGCGCTAGTCGGTGTCCATCAGGGCCACCAGCCGGGCCGCGGCCCCGGCCACGTCGTCGTTGACCACCACCGCGTCGAACTCGGATTCGGCGGCAAGCTCGGTGCGGGCCCGGCCGAGGCGGCGTTCGATCACCTCCGGCGGCTCCGTGCCGCGTCCGGTGAGCCGGCGGACCAGCTCCTGCCAGGACGGTGGTGCGAGGAAGACAAACCGGGCGTCGGGAATACCCGCACGTACCTGACGGGCGCCCTGGAGCTCGATTTCCAGCAGGCACGGCACCCCTTCGGCGAGACGGGCCGCCAGCGGCGCGCGGGGGGTTCCATAGGCATGACCGGCGAACATCGCGTGCTCAAGAAGCTCACCCTTCTTGACCATCAGGGTGAACTCCTCGGCATCGACGAAGTGATACTCCACCCCGTCGGTCTCCCCCGGGCGCGGCGCTCGTGTCGTGCAACTGACCGAAACCCAGACCTCGGGGTGACGTCGGCGTACCTCGGCGACGACTGTCCCTTTCCCGACGCCTGACGGACCGGACAGAACGGTGAGCCGCATCCATACACCGTAGTGTGCCGCGGCCACACACTCAAAAGAACATGATCGGCCCGGCTGTGGCCGGGCTGTGGCCCCGGCCCCGGCCGTGGCCGTGGCCGTGGCCGTGGCCGTGGCCGGACGGTGTACCGCCCGGCGCGCGACCCACCGTGGCGACCACCGGTCGGCCCGGTCGGCCCGGGTCGCGCGCGGCCCGCGGCCGTCCGCCCGCCGGCTCCCGCACCGGCTGGCCGCGCCCGGCTCGCCGGTGCGCATGCCCGGTGGCGCGCCGGCGAAGAAAAGTCGGTACGGCGGCCCGGCGCGGTGTGCCTGTCACCATTGCCCACCATTGCCGGGACGCCGTACCAGCCTCGCTGTGCCCAGGGATATGTCATGTGCCTGCCGGCCACCGGTGGTGCTCAGGAACCCGCGAACTCCTGAACCAGTGCGGCACGCTGTTTGGCACCCAGGCCGCGCAGGCGACGGCTGTCGCTGATCGCGAGCCGCTCCATGATCCTTGTGGCGCGGACGCGGCCGACGCCGGGCAGGGATTCCAGAACAGCGGCCACCTTCATCTTTCCGATGACCTCGTCGGTATCGGCTCTCTCCAGGACGGACGCGAGGGACACTTCCGCCTTCTTGAGCCGTCCCTTGAGTTCCGCACGCTGCTTACGCGCCAACGCAGCTTTCTCGAGGGCAGCAGCCCTCTGCTCGGGCGTGAGGGGCGGCAGGGGCACGGGTACGCCTCCTTCTTTGGGGTGATCACGGCGCCGCGCAAACTAGCGAATAACGGGTGTCTCGGTCCAGCCGGCGGTACGGGCACATCCGCGGACTATTGTCCACAGGACGGGGTCCATACGTTGGCCTGAATCGGGTTGCCGCCACACGCGCCCTTTGCTTTCGGTCGCTCGCGGACCACCGTACCGGGCAGATCCCCTCGAGATGGCCGGAGTGGGGCCTGTGTGATGTCACACCAGGTCAGCGGCACCGTGGCCGGGTCGCCATCCGGCCACGAACCGGGCCGCGGCAGCCCCCGGATCGTCGGTGGCAATGATCGGACGGCCGACCACGAGAAGATCGGAACCTGCGTCGACAGCTTCGGCGGGTGTTGCGGCACGCGCCTGATCATCGGGCCGCGACCCCGCCGCACGGATGCCAGGTGTGATAAGAGTCACATCATTTCCAACTTCCGAACGGACCGCGGCGACCTCCCGGGGGCTGCACACCACCGCGCGCGCGCCCGCGGCCACCGCCAGTGCCGCGAGCCTGCGCACGACGTCCAACGGCGTCCCGGCGAACCCGACGGCGGCCAGCTCCGCGCCCCCCAGGGAGGTCAGGACGGTCACCGCGGCGACCTCGACGTCGGGCGCGGCGTCGACCGCGGCGCGCACCATCGCCGTGCCCCCGGCGGCGTGCACCGTCACGTACCGGGGCGCCAGCCGGGCCACGGAGCGCATCCCCGCGGCCACCGTGTTGGGGATGTCGTGCAGCTTGAGGTCGAGGAACAGCCCGACACGCTCCTCGGCAGCCTGGGCCCCGGCAGCACGGGCCGTGGGGCCGGCAGCGGAGGCGGTGGGGCCGGCAGCGGAGGCAGTGGGGACACCGGGGACAGGGGGCCCGCCGGCGCCCGGCCCGTCCGCGGCCGTGCCAGGCGGGCGCCCTGTCCCGCGTGGCACGTGCGCTGTCTCGCGCGGCACGTCCGTGGCCAGGTCCCGCAGGGCCGTCACGATGCCGGGGCCCTCCCGGTGGAACAGCCCCAGGCCCACCTTCAGGACGGCCACGTGCGGGGCCACCGCCGCGGCCAGCCGCAGGGCGGACGGCCCGTCGGGCACGTCCAGCGCGACCGCCAGGGGTGGGCGTGACGTCCAGGTGCCCACCCGGGTCCGAGGGAACGCGGTCATCCGGCCTCCGTCATCCGCACGCCGTCATCCGGCCACC
>NZ_CEVIVD010000011.1:34755-38851 GCF_982290655.1 Protofrankia sp. CiP1_Cm_nod3 | reverse complement strand
GTCGTCCGGCCACCGTCATCCGGCCACCGTCGTCCGGCCACCGTCATCCGGCCACCGTCGTCCGGCCACCGTCATCCGGCCACCGTCGTCCGGACGCGGTCATCCGATCACCGTCTGCCGGTGGGCGTCGCCGGCGGGGGCGGGCGCGGTACCGGCGGGCCCGCCGGTACGCTGATCATCAGTGGGCCGGCCGGCGTCCTGGCCGGTGCCGGGGCCGTACGTCCGCTCCCAGGCGTCGTGCAGCCCGGCGTGGAAGCTCTGTAGCGGCCGCACACCCATGTCGCCGCGTATCAGGGCCTCGATGGCCTGCACGCAGGCGGCGGCGCCCTGGATCGTGGTGACGCAGGGCACGCCGGTGGCCACGCACGCCGCCCGGATCTCGTACCCGTCCAGCCGCGGCCCGACCCCCCACGGCGTGTTGATCACCAGGTTGATCTGGCCGGATATGATCATCTCGACGCAGTCGACCAGGTCCGGGTCGGGCACGGAGTGCTTGCCCAGGACGACCGCCTTCACCCCGTTGCGGCCCAGCACCTGCGCGGTCCCCTCGGTGGCGTAGACGACGAAACCGAGGTCGGCGAGCCGCTTGACCGGAAATATCATCGCCCGCTTGTCCCGGTTGGCCACCGAGACGAACACCCGGCCGTAGACCGGCAGCGACAGGGACGCGGCGGCCTGGGACTTGGCGTAGGCGGCGCCGAAGCCGGCGTCGATGCCCATCACCTCGCCGGTGGACTTCATCTCCGGGCCGAGCACGGTGTCCACCCCACGGCCGCCGGCGTCCCGGAACCGGCCGAAGGGCAGCACCGCCTCCTTCACCGCGATATGGGAGTCCAGCGGCAGGACCGCGGCGTCGCCGTGGGCGGGCAGCAGCCCCTCCGCGCGCAGCTGCGCCACGGTCGTGCCGGCCATCACCCGGGCGGCGGCCTTCGCCAGCGGCACCGCGGTCGCCTTGGACACGAACGGCACGGTCCGCGACGCCCGCGGGTTGGCCTCCAGCACGTACAGCACGTCGGACTGCAGCGCGTACTGGACGTTGAGCAGGCCGCGCACGCCCACGCCCTCGGCGATCAGCCGGGTGGACTCGCGGATGCGCTCCAGCTCGCCGCGTCCCAGGGTGATCGGCGGCAGCGCGCAGGCGGAGTCGCCGGAGTGGACCCCGGCCTCCTCGATGTGCTCCATCACGCCGCCGAGGTAGAGCTCGGTGCCGTCGTAGAGCGCGTCCACGTCGATCTCGACGGCGTCGTCGAGGAACCGGTCGACCAGGACGGGGTGCCGCGGGCTGATCTCGGTCGCCCGCTCGATGTAGCGGCGCAGCATCGCCTCGTCGTAGACGATCTCCATCCCGCGGCCGCCGAGGACGTAGGACGGCCGTACCAGCACCGGGTAGCCGATCCGTTCCGCCACCGAGCGGGCCTCGTCGAAGTGGGTCGCCACCCCGTGCGGCGGCGAGGGCAGCCCGGCCCGGGCGAGCACCTGCCCGAACAGGCCGCGGTCCTCGGCCAGGTGGATCGCGCGCGGCTCCGTCCCGACGATCGGGACGCCGGCGGCGGCCAGCGGCGCGGCGATGCCCAGCGGGGTCTGGCCGCCGAGCTGGACGATCACACCGACCAGTTCCCCGGCCTGCCGCTCGGCGTGGACGACCTCCAGGACGTCCTCGACGGTCAGCGGCTCGACGTAGAGCCGGTCGGCGGTGTCGTAGTCGGTGGAGACCGTCTCCGGGTTACAGTTGATCATGATCGTCTCGTAGCCGGCGTCCGAGAGCGCCATCACCGCGTGGCAGCAGGCGTAGTCGAACTCGATGCCCTGCCCGATCCGGTTGGGCCCGCTGCCCAGCACGATCACCCGCGGCCGGCCGCTGGGGGCGACCTCGGTCTCGCTGTCGTAGGACGAGTAGTGGTACGGCGTGGCCGAGGCGAACTCGGCCGCGCAGGTGTCGATGGTCTTGTAGACGGGCCGGATGCCGGCGCGGTGGCGGGCCGCGCGCACGGCGTCCTCGGTGGTGGCGAGCAGGTCGGCGAGCTGGGCGTCGGAGAACCCCGCGCGCTTGGCCCGCAGGATGTCCGCCGGGGCGAGGTCGGCCAGGTCACCGGTGACGGTGGCGGCGATCCGGTTGAGGTGGTCGATCTGCTCCACGAACCAGGGGTCGATACCGGTCACCTCGGTCACCCGCAGCCGGTCCGCCCCGGCCCGCAGCGCCTGCTGCACCGTGCGCAGCCGGCCGTCGTGCGGGACACCGGCCCGCGCCAGCAGCTCCTCGGCGTCCCCCGGGCCGCCGGTGAAGCCGAACACCGCCGACGGCTGCTCCAGCGACCGCAGCGCCTTCTGCAGCGCCTCGGCGAAGCTGCGCCCGACCCCCATCGCCTCGCCGACGGACTTCATCGTCGTGGTCAGCGCCGGGTCCGCCCCGGGGAACTTCTCGAAGGCGAACCGGGGCACCTTGACCACGACGTAGTCCAGCGCCGGCTCGAAGGCCGCCGGGGTGGTGCGGGTGATGTCGTTGGGGATCTCGTCCAGGGTGTACCCGAGCGCGAGCTTCGCGGAGATCTTCGCGATCGGGAACCCGGTGGCCTTCGAGGCCAGCGCCGACGACCGGGACACCCGGGGGTTCATCTCGATCACGACGAGCCGCCCGGTCGCCGGGTCCACGGCGAACTGGATGTTGCACCCGCCCGCGTCGACACCCACCGCGCGCATGACCGCGATGGCCATGTTGCGCATCTGCTGGTACTCGCGGTCGGTCAGCGTCATCGCCGGGGCGACCGTCACCGAGTCGCCGGTGTGCACCCCCATCGGGTCGACGTTCTCGATCGAGCAGACCACGACCACGTTGTCGGCCCGGTCGCGCATCAGCTCGAGCTCGAACTCCTTCCAGCCGAGCACGGACTCCTCGACCAGGACCTCCGAGGACGGGCTCGCGGCGATGCCGTCCGCGGCCATCCGGCGCAGCTCGCCGGCGTCGTGGGCGAAGCCGCTGCCGGCGCCGCCGAGGGTGAAGCTCGGGCGCACCACCACCGGGTAGGAGAACTCCTCGGCGGCGGCCAGGCACTCCTGCGGGGTCGTGCAGATGGCGCTGCGGGCGGTCTCGCCGCCGACGGCGGCCACGATGTCCTTGAACGCCTGCCGGTCCTCGCCCGCGCGGATCGCGTCGATGTTCGCGCCGATCAGGCGGACGCCGTAGCGGTCGAGCACGCCCGCGGCGTGCAGGTCCATGGCGGTGTTCAGCGCGGTCTGCCCGCCCATGGTCGCCAGCAGCGCGTCCGGGCGCTCCTTCTCGATGATCTTGGCGACCGTCTCCGGGGTGATCGGCTCGACGTAGGTGGCGTCCGCGAGGTCCGGATCGGTCATGATCGTGGCCGGGTTGCTGTTGACCAGCACCACCCGCAGGCCCTCGGAACGCAGCACCCGGCACGCCTGCGTCCCGGAATAGTCGAACTCGCACGCCTGGCCGATGACAATCGGCCCCGACCCGATGACCAGGACGCTGGTCAGATCCTCCCGCCGCGGCATCAGCGCACGACCTCCCGTCCGCGTCCCCGTCTATCTGCCCCCCGGCCCGCCCCGCGGGCACCCGGCTGGCGGCCCGCCGGACCCGGGATGGCCGGCCCACGGGCCGGCTCGCAGCGTCCCATACCCGGCCCGTCGCGGTGCCCCACGACACCGTGCCCGCTGGGCCTCGTCAGCGGACAGCCAGGACCGTCGGGCGTCACCGGCGGGCAGCCATGAGATCGCGGAAGCGCTCGAACAGGCCGTGCGCGTCGTGCGGGCCCGGCGCCGCCTCGGGATGGAACTGGACGCTGAACGCGGGCACGTCCAGGCAGGCCAGCCCCTCGACCACGTTGTCGTTCAACGCCACATGACTGACCTCGACCCGCCCGTACGGAGTGCGTGTGACGCCGTCGAGCGGCGCCCGGACGGCGAAGCCGTGGTTGTGGCTGGTCACCATGATCCGGCCGGTCGCGGTCTCGGCCACCGGCTGGTTGATCCCGCGGTGGCCGTAGGTCAGCTTGTACGTCTCGAAGCCAAGCGCCCTGGCCAGCACCTGGTTGCCGAAGCAGATCCCGAAGAGCGGGACCCCGGCGTCGAGCACCCGGCG
>NZ_CEVIVD010000011.1:28140-34286 GCF_982290655.1 Protofrankia sp. CiP1_Cm_nod3 | reverse complement strand
CCGCCGGGTCGCCCGGGCCGTTGGACAGGAACACCCCGTCCGGGGACAGCTCCAGCAGCGCGTCGGCGCCGCTGCGCGCCGGCAGGACGTGCACCTCGCAGCCGAGGGCGCTCAGCGCGTTCGGGGTCGCCCGCTTCATGCCCAGATCGAGCGCGGCCACCCGGAAGTAGGGGGCGTCGGTGGCCGCCCGCACGACGTAGGGCGCGCGGGTGCTCACCTGCGGCGCCAGGTCGGCGCCGACCATGCTCGGGCTCATCCGCACCCGTTGGAGCAGCTCGCCGGGATCCTCCGTGGCCGGGCCGATGCCGCACCGCATCGCCCCGCGCTCCCGCAGGTGGCGGGTGAGGGCCCGGGTGTCGATGCCGCTGACGCCCACCACCCCGGCGTCCGCCAGCTCGTCGTCGAGGGTGCGCCGCGCCCGCCAGCTCGAGGCGATCCGGCTCGGGTCGCGCACCACGAAGCCTGCGACGTGAATCCGCTCCGACTCGTTGTCGTCGTCGTTGACCCCGGTGTTGCCGATGTGCGGCGCGGTCATGACCACGATCTGCCGGTGGTAGGACGGGTCGGTGAGGGTCTCCTGGTAGCCGGTCATACCGGTGGCGAAGACGACCTCGCCGAAGGCCTCCCCCCGCACGCCGAACGCCTCACCGACGAAGTCGCGCCCGTCCTCCAACATCAGCCGGACGTCCGAGCCGCCGGCGCGCGGCGCGGTGGAGCGCGCCGGCCCGTACAGATGGCCGGGCAGGCCACCCGCCACCGACGCCCGACCGCCGGAGCTGTCCCCGCCTACGCTCACCACGTCCCCAATCCGTTGCGACGCGTCCCCGGCCCGCCCCGGCGGGCCGCCGCCCCGCGGGCCCGCCGGGGCACTCACCCAGGTGTCCTTCATCTTGCGGACGACCTCCCCCAGCGGGGACGTCAGTGGATCGACACCGCTGGCCTGACCATCGGCCCGCGCGGTGTGCCCGGTCCCATCCGGCGGGCGCCGCCGCCCGCCGGGCCCACCGGGCCCGCCCGGCTCACCGGGACCACCTGCCGGGGCAGGCCCGCCGGCCGGTGGATAGCCCGGCCCGCCCGGCCCGTCCGGCCCGGGCCCGGGCGGCAGCGGTGCACGCGCCGCGGTGGACGACGGCGGGTGGGTGACCACCGTTATGGGCGAACCGCCCCGCCCCGTCGTGGACGGGCCACCGCGCGGCCCCGTGGGCGCAGCGCCCTGTGCCCCTGCGGGCGGAACGCCCTGCGGCCCCGTGGGCGAAACGCCCTGTGGGCGGGGCAGGCCCGGTACCGTCGCCGCGCCCGTCACCACCGGCCCGCCCGGCCCGCTGTCCGCTGGCGTGCCGCCCGGCCCGCTCCCGCCCGTGGGCCGGGCGGGGGTGGAGCGTTGCCCCGGCCCCGCGGCGCCCAGCGCCCGCGGGCGCAGCCGGGAGACCGCCCGGCCGACCGGATGGGGCCTGGTGATCTCGCCGTCGGTGGGCGCCGGCCCCGGGCCGATCAGGCTGTGCACAGCGCGGACCACCTTGGGCTGGCGGGCCCGGTCGTCCCCGCGCAGGCCCGTCTCCAGCTCGTGTGAGCCCAGCGACCAGGCGATGACGATGATGCGCCCGACGCCGGCGACCTTGCCGGCGTGCGCCCGCTCGAGACGGGCGCCGCGCACGGCCTCCCGCGGGATCCAGAACGGCTCGTTACCGGCCCGGTCCACCCGGATGCCGCGGTCGTGGACGGAGACGTACGCGTCGGCCCGTCCCCCCAGCCCGCGGGCGGTGACCCGGTCGAGCCAGTGGCCGGCGTCCACCGTGCCCAGGTACAGGCCCTTGATCGGCGCGGCCACCACCTCACCGATGGTCTCGGGGACCGCCGGCAGGTCGGGCAGGTCCTCCTCCTGGCGGCGCGCGCGGTGGCGCCAGCTGCGGCGCATGGCGTCCACCGCGGCGATGAACAGCAGGATGCAGCCGAAGGCGAACAGCAGGTGCAGGCCCAGCCGGTCCGGGCCGCGCGCGGGCTCCGCCAGGGGAAGGCCGCCGGGCAGCGCCGCGAACGCGGCGGCGAAGGTGAGATGGTCGGTCATGCGATCTTCCCGTCGAGCACGGTTGGACGCCCCCGCAAGAACGTGGCCTGGACCCGTCCAGGCAGCTTGCGGCCAGCGTAGGGAGTGTTGCGGCCACGGCTGGCCAGCGCGCCGGCGTCGACCGTCCACCGGGCCACCGGATCGACGAGGACCAGGTTCGCCACGGCTCCCGCCGACAGCGACAGCGCCCCGGCGCCGGCCGGGTGCACGTCGTGGGCGGCCGCCCGGGACGGCCGCGAGCCGGCCACGGGCGGGTGGTGATGCCCGCCAGCCTGCCCGCCAGCCTGGCCACCAGCCAGAGCATTGGCCCGACCGCCGGTGAGGCCGCCGGGCAGACCGCCGATCCGCCCGGGGGCGACCGACATCCGGTCGGCGAGGCCGGCCCAGTCCAGCAGGCCCGTCTCCAGCATGGTCATGATGGCGATCGACAGGGCGGTCTCCAGGCCGACCATGCCCGGGCGGGCGGCCATCCACTCGGTCTCCTTGTCCTGCGGGGCGTGCGGGGCGTGGTCGGTGGCGATGCAGTCGATCGTGCCGTCGGCGAGCCCGGCGCGCAGCGCCGCCACGTCCGCGGCGGTCCGCAGCGGCGGGTTGACCTTGTAGACCGGGTCGAAGGAGGTGACCAGGTCGTCGGTGAGCAGCAGGTGGTGCGGGGTGACCTCGGCGGTGACCCGCCAGCCCTTGGACTTCGCCCACCGCAGCAGCTCCACCGAGCCGGCGGTGGAGACGTGGCAGACGTGCAGCCGGGAGCCCACGTGGCCGGCGAGCAGCGCGTCCCGCGCGATGATCGCCTCCTCGGCGGCGGCCGGCCAGCCGGGCAGGCCGAGCCGCGCGGAGACAGCCCCCTCGTTCATCTGCGCGTCCTCGGTCAGCCGGGGCTCCTGGGCGTGCTGGGCGATCACCCCGTCGAACGCCTTGACGTACTCCAGCGCCCGGCGCATGAGCACCGCGTCGGACACGCAGTTGCCGTCGTCGGAGAACACCCGCACGGCCGCCGCCGAGGACGCCATCGCGCCGAGCTCGGCGAGCCGGGTGCCGCGCAGCCCCTCGGTCACCGCGCCCACCGGGCGCACGTCGCAGTGCCCGGCGTCCCGCCCGAGCCGCCAGACCTGCTCGACGACGCCGGCGGTGTCCGCGACAGGCTCGGTGTTGGCCATCGCGAACACGGTGGTGAAACCGCCCAGTGCCGCCGCCCGGGTGCCCGAGGCGACGGTCTCGGCGTCCTCCCGGCCCGGTTCGCGCAGGTGGGTGTGCAGGTCCACCAGCCCGGGCAGGGCGACCAGGCCGTCGGCGTCCAGGACCGTCGCGCCCACGGCGGACAGGTCGCGACCGGCCTCGGCGATGATCCCGCCGTCGAGCAGCAGGTCCACCGGGTCGCCGCCGAGCGGCCGCACCCCGCGCAGATGCCAGCGCCCGGCCTCGTGCGCGGGCCCGCCGGCGGTGTCGCCGCGCCGCGTCATGGCACCTCCCTGGTACCGCCGAGAAGCAGATACAGAACCGCCATCCGCACGCTTACGCCGTTGGCGACCTGTTCGACCACGGTCGAGCGGGTCGAGTCGGCCACATCCGAGGCGATCTCCATGCCGCGCACCATCGGCCCCGGGTGCATGACCAGCGCGGACGGCGGCATCGCCGCGAGCCGGTCGGCGTCCAGACCGTACCGGCGGCTGTACTCCCGCTCGGTGGGGAAGAACGCCGCGGTCATCCGCTCCCGCTGCACCCGCAGCATCATCACCACGTCGCTGGTGGGCAGGACCGCGTCCAGATCGTAGGAGACCGCCACCGGCCACTGCTCCACCCCGACCGGGACGAGGGTGGGCGGGGCGACCACCGTCACGGACGCGCCCAGCGTGGACAGCAGCCACACGTTGGAGCGGGCCACCCGGGAGTGCAGGACGTCACCGACGATCGTGACGGACAGGCCCTCGACCCGGCCGAGCCGGCGGCGGATGGTGAACGCGTCCAGCAGCGCCTGGGTCGGATGCTCGTGGATGCCGTCCCCGGCGTTGAGCACGCTGCCGCGCACCCAGGCGGCCAGCCGGTGCGGCGCGCCGCTGGCGGGATGCCGGCAGACCACGGCGTCGGCCCCCATCGCCTCCAGGGTCTGGGCGGTGTCCTTGAGGCTCTCGCCCTTGGAGACGCTCGACCCCCGGACCGAGAAATTGATCACATCCGCGGACAGCCGCTTGGCGGCGAGCTCGAAGGACGTCCGGGTCCGGGTCGAGTCCTCGAAGAAGAGGTTGACCACGGTACGGCCGCGCAGGGTCGGCAGCTTCTTCACCGACCGGCCGGCGACGGTGGCCATGTACTCGGCGGTGTCCAGCACCAGCAGGGCGTCGTCCCGGCCGAGATCCTGGGTGGACAGCAGGTGGCGCATCATGCCTGCCCCGCCGTCCCCGGCCGGCTCACAGCCGGCCCGTTCACAGCCGCGGCGGGCGGCGGTGCGACGGCCCGGCCGTGCCGGCACGCCGGGCGCGCCGGCGCACCCCCCGGACTCATCGGCCCGCTCCTTCCGACAGGATCATCACGGCGTCCCGGCCGTCGGTCTCGGTGAGGCGGACCGCGACGGCCTCCTGCCTGGACGTCGGCATGTTCTTGCCGACGTAGTCGGCCCGGATCGGCAGCTCCCGGTGCCCGCGGTCCACCAGCACCGCGAGCTGCACCACCCGGGGCCGGCCGAACTGCGCCAGCGCGTCGAGCGCCGCCCGCACCGTCCGGCCGGAGAACAACACGTCGTCCACCAGGATCACGGTGCGGCCGTCGATCCCACCGTCCGGCAGGTCGGTCACCGCCAGCGGGCGGACGGCGCGCAGCTGGAGGTCGTCACGGTGCATGGTCGGATCGAGCGAGCCCACGCCGAGCTCGACGCCTTCGACCGCCCGGACCCGGTCGGCGAGCCGGCGGGCCAGCGGGACACCGCGGGTGGGTATACCGAGGAGCACGACGCCGTTCCCACCGGCGGTCTTCTCCAGGATCTGGTGGGCCATCCGGGTGAGCACCCGGCCGATGTCCGCGCCGGAGAGCACCGTGTGGGCCGTGCCGGGGCTGTCGGGAGCGCCTGCCCGCGGGCCGGGCGCGGACCCGGCCTGGCCGGGGGCGCCTGGCCCCGGGGTGCCTGGCCCGGGCCTACCTGGAGTGGGCCTACCTGGGGCGGGCGTGGTCATATCCAGGCCCTCCTTCCCCGCCTCACGGGACGGTCCTTAAAGGAGCGGTCCGGATGACGGTATCAGGCAGCACGCATTGTCACTGCACGTTACCTAACATGAACTGCCTGCACACGAACGGTCCGTGACACAGAAATTCTTTACTCGTAACGCCTAGTGCAATCGACGGGCTACAGAAAGTGGTACAAAGAAAGTGTCGACACGACCCCCCTGGTGGTGAGCGACAACCGACCCAGGACTACTATCGGTAACCACCGGCGGCAAGAGCCCCGGTTCCAACTGATCGACCACGACGGGAGTGGGCACTCCGATGTCCGACTATGCGAAGGCGCTCGGTGCTCGGCTGCGAGCAATACGCACCCAGCAGGGGCTCTCGCTTCATGGCGTCGAGGAGAAGTCGCACGGGCGCTGGAAGGCTGTCGTCGTGGGCTCCTACGAACGCGGAGATCGCGCTGTTACGGTGCAGCGCCTGTCCGAACTGGCCGAGTTCTACGGTGTCCCCGTGGGAGAGCTCCTCCCCGAGGGTTCCACCGTGGCTCCGCTCGAGCAGTCTCCGCGCATCGTCCTCGACCTGGAACGGCTTTCCCAGGTTCCGAAGGAACACGGCGGCCCACTCGCCCGCTATGCGGCGACCATCCAGAGCCAGCGTGGGGACTACAACGGCCGCGTACTGTCCATCCGGTACGAGGACCTGCGTTCCCTGGCCGTCATCTACGACACCTCGCCGAGCAAGCTCACCGAGCAGCTCGTCTCATGGGGCGTCCTGAGCCCGGAACAGGGCCAGGAAGCCGGAATCAGCGAATCGGCCTGACCGGCCACCGCTGACCGGGCCCTGCCTGACACAGGCGGCGCGGGCGCGCCTTTCACGTCGCCGCGGGACGTGAACGTGGGCCTGGCGGGGCCATCGGCGGACCACG
>NZ_CEVIVD010000011.1:21497-28115 GCF_982290655.1 Protofrankia sp. CiP1_Cm_nod3 | reverse complement strand
CGCGGAGCCAGCGTCGTCTCCGCGTATGCCGTCGTCACGGGCGTCGTCATGTCCGGACGGCCGTCGGCGGCAGATCGTTCCCGCGTGCCGCCGACGGAAGACGAGCAGGTCCGGCCGCTTCGCCCCCGGCCTGGTCGGGACATCCTCCGAGATGTCACCCGGCCAGGCCGGGGACACCCACGTTCTCGAACGAGCGGGGCCTCGACACTGTTCCCGGCGGTCGCGCCGCGGTGGGCCTGACGGGCCTCCTACGAGCTGTCGCGCTCCTGGCGTTCCCCGCGAGGGATGTTCCCCGCCAGTGATGTTCCCCGCCAGGCCGCTGCGGGCCCGCGCTCCTACGAGCGGGAGGCCCGGCCCAGCTTGAGGTCGAGCAGGCGCGCCAGCAGCCCGTTGACGAAGACCGGCGACCGCTCGGTCGACACCAGACCCGCCAGCGCCACCGCCTCGTCGATGGCCACCCCGTCGGGGATGTCCTCACGCCACAGCAGTTCCAGCGCGCCGATCCGCAGAATGTTGCGGTCCACCGGCGGCATGCGCTCGAGGGTCCATTCCTCGGCATGGTCGGAGAGCATCTCGTCGATGTCGGCGAGCCGCTCGACGACACCCTCGACGAGCGAGACCGTGTATTCGGGCACCGGCGGGTCGGCCTGGGCGAGCCGCTGCGCGAGAGTCTCGGTGAAGCTGCTCCCGCGCAGGTCCGCCTCGTAAAGGATGTCGAGAGCGCGCTTGCGGGCCTTCGACCGGGCGCTCAGCTCGTCACCCGGCCCAGGTAGCGGCCGTCCCTGGTGTCCACCTTGACCTTCTCCCCGGTGGTGATGAACAGCGGCACCTGGACCGTGGCACCGGTCTCCAGCGTCGCCGGCTTGTTGCCACCGGTGGAACGGTCGCCCTGGACACCCGGCTCGGTCGCCGCGATGACCAGCTCGACGCTGGCGGGCAGCTCCACGTAGAGCGGCTCCCCGTCATGCAGCGCGACCGTCGCCGTCGTGTTCTCCAGGATGTAGCTCGCCGCGTCGCCCACGACCGCCGGCGGGATCGGGATCTGGTCGAACGACTCGCTGTCCATGAAGACGAAATCAGCGCCGTCACGGTAGAGGAAGCTCATCTCACGGCGGTCGACGGTCGCCACCTCGACCTTCACCCCGGCGTTGAAGGTACGGTCGACAACCTTGCCGGTCAGCACGTTCTTCAACGTCGTCCGGACGAAGGCCCCGCCCTTGCCGGGTTTGACGTGCTGAAACCCGACGACGTTCCACAGGGTGCCGTCGAGGTCGAGCGTCATGCCGTTCTTCAGATCATTCGTGGTCGCCACTGCGCACAACTCTCCAGCCGGACCAGCAGGTTGGCCCGTTCGACTGACGGGGGGGGATCCCGCGAAAGTCTATCTGCCCCGGGCAGCGCCTTCGGCGCGGCCCGGGGACCCCGCCACCCACATGCCCCCTAGGCGGGGGCTCGGTCGGCTGGGTGGGGTGGATGCGCTGGGGAGCCGGCATCGTGGACGCGGGCCGCGACCGCGCGCAGGGCGAGGAGGTAGGAGTCGAAACCGAGGCCGGTGATAGTCCCGGTCGCCACCGCGCTGATCACGCTGTGGTGCCGGAACGCCTCCCGGGCATGGGTCTGGCTCAGGTGGACCTCGACCAGCGGGCCCGCCACCTGCGCGGCCGCGTCGCGCAGCGCGTAGGAGTAGTGCGACCAGGCACCCGGGTTCAGCACGACCGGGACGCCGAGGTCGGCGGCCTCGTGCAGCCAGCGCAGCATCGTGGCCTCGTCGTCGGTCTGCCGGCAGTCCGCCACCAGGCCGAGCTCCCCGGCCAGCTCCTGGCAGGCCGCCACCAGGTCGGCGTAGCTGCGGCTGCCGTACACCGCCGGCTCCCGCAGCCCCAGCCGGCCGAGGTTCGCCCCGCTGAGCACCATGACCTTCACGACCGGGCCCTCATGACCGGGATCTTCATACCCGGGCCTGCGTGGCCGGGCCTGCGTGGCCGCGCCCTCGTGGGCGGGCACCCGACGCGCCAGGCCCCGGCGGGGCCTCCCCCGTGCGCCTGGCCCGGGTGTGCCGGGGTGCTGTCACCGCTCGTCCCCGCCGGGCAGGTCCGACAGCTCCCGGGCCACCTCCGAGAACGCGGCCACGACCAGCGCCCGGTCCGGGTCCTCCAGGATGCGTGGCCGGCCGAGCCCCTCGAGGGCGACGAACCGCAGCCGCCGGCCGCGGCTCTTCTTGTCCAGCCGCATCGCGTCGAGCAGCTCCGGCCAGCGGTCCGCCCGGTAGACGGTGGGCAGCCCGACCCGTTCGAGCAGCGCCCGGTGCCGGTCGGCGGTGGGCTCGTCCAGGCCCAGCGCGAGCCGGCCCAGCGAGGCCGCGAAGACCATGCCGACCGATACCGCCGCACCGTGCCGCCAGCTGAACCCCTCGACCTTCTCGATGGCGTGCCCGAGGGTGTGCCCGTAGTTGAGGATCTCCCGCCGGCCGGCCTCCCGCGGGTCGGCCGACACCACCGCCGCCTTCACCCGGATCGACCGCTCGATCAGCTCGCGCTGGTGGCGCAGCCCGCTCGGGTCGTCCTCGAGCAGGTCGAGGATGGCCGGGTCGGCGATGAAACCGGCCTTCACGACCTCGGCCAGGCCCGAGATCCGCTCGTTGGCGGGCAGGCTCGCCAGCGTCGCCAGGTCGGCGAACACGGCGAGCGGATGGTGGAAGGCCCCGACGAGGTTCTTGCCGGCGTCGGTGTCGATGCCGGTCTTGCCGCCGACCGCCGCGTCCACCATCCCCAGGACCGTGGTCGGGACCTGCACGAGGTCGACGCCGCGCAGCCAGGTGGCGGCCACGAAGCCGGCGAGGTCGGTCGTCGCCCCGCCGCCGAGGCCGATCACGACGTCGTCGCGGGTGAAGCCGACCTGGCCGAGGACGTCCCAGCAGAAGCCGGCGACGCGGGCCTGCTTGGCCTCCTCGCCGTCGGGGACCTCGACCGCGTGGGCCTCGACCTTCGCGGCATCCCGCAGGTCCGCGACCACCGCCTCCGCGGTCGCCCGCAGCGCGCGGGGGTGGATGACCGCGGCCCGGGTACGGCCGGCGACCCGCTCGGCGAGCTCGCCGAGCAGGCTCGTGCCGACCACGACCTGGTAGGGACGCTCGCCGGTGGGCGCGACCTCGATGCGGGTCACCGCGTCCGGGGCGGCCGGCCCCCCCTGGGACGCCAGCGGGGCGGCGGGGACCGGGGCCGCCGGCGATGTCGTCACGGCCCGACCAGCGGCCCGGGCAGCCGGCCCGCCGGCGCCGCGACAGCATGATCGTGATGCCGGCGGTCCGCCAGCAGCTTCTCGACCAACCCGACCACCTCCTCAGGTGTGTGCCCCACGGTGTCCACCACCGCGGCGGCGACTTCGGCGTACAACGGCGCGCGGGCCCGCAGCATCGCGGCGATCCTGGTGCGCGGCCCCTCGACCAGCAGTGGCCGGTCCCGGGCCAGGCCGACCCTGGCCACCGCGTCGTGGACCCCGACGTCGAGGTGGACGACGGTGTGCCCGCGCAGCGCCTGCCGGGTGGCCGCGTCCAGCACGGCCCCGCCGCCGAGGGCGAGCACCCCGTCGTGCCCGGCCAGGGCGCGGGCGACGGCGTCCCGCTCCAGTGCGCGGAAGTGCTCCTCCCCCAGCTCGACGAAGATGTCGGCGACGGACCGCCCGGCCCGGGCCTCGACGTCGGCGTCGGTGTCCCGGAAGGCCACCTCCAGCCGCCGCGCCAGCAGCCGTCCGACCGTGGTCTTCCCCGACCCGGGCGGGCCCACGAGCACCACGACCGGCCGCCGCACGCGGGCCGCCGCGGCAGCGCTGCCGGCGGCGGCACCCTCAGCGGCAACGCTGCCAAGGGCGACACCGTCGGCGGCGCCGCTGTCAGCGGCGCCAGTGGCAGCGGCGCCGGCGGCGTCCGGAGAGCCGGTCACCGGGCCGCCACCAGGACAGCGGCGATCATATCGGCTCCGATCGGACGATCAGGGACTTCAGGTATGTCTCACAGTTGCGGCGGGACTCCTCCACCGAGTCGCCGCCGAACTTCTCCAGGGCCGCGTCGGCGATCACCAGCGCCACCATGGCCTCGCCGACCACCCCGGCGGCGGGCACCGCGCACACGTCCGAGCGCTGCGCGATCGCGACCGCCCGCTCCCCGGTGGCGACGTCGATCGTCGACAGCGGCCGGGACAACGTCGAGATCGGCTTCATCGCGGCCCGGACCCGCAGCGGCTCACCGGTGGTCATCCCCCCTTCGACGCCGCCGGCGCGGTCGGTGGCCCGCCGCACCCGGTAGATGCCCCCCGGGTGCGCCACCGCCTCCGGGGCGTCCCCGGCGGGCACCGACTCGATCTCGTCGTGGGCCTGCGACCCGCGGCGGCGGGCCGTGGTGAAGCCGTCGCCGAACTCCACGCCCTTGATCGCCTGGATGCCCATCAGCTCCCCGGCGATCCGCGCGTCGAGGCGGCGGTCGCCGTGCACGTAGCTGCCCAGCCCCGGGGGGCAGCCGTAGGCGAGCACCTCGACGATCCCGCCCAGGGTGTCGGCGTCCCGGTGGGCGGCGTCGATCTCGGCGACCATCCGCACGCTCGTCGCCGGGTCGGCGCAGCGGACCGGGTCGGCGTCCACCACGTCCATCGCGGCCGGCTGGGGCAGCGGCGAGCCGGGCGGCACCTCGACACCGCCGATCGACACCACGTGCGAGACGACCTCGATGCCGTACGCCTGCCGCAGCAGGGCCTTGGCGACCGTGCCCAGCGCGACACGGGCCGCGGTCTCCCGGGCGCTGGCCCGTTCCAGCACCGGGCGGGCGTCGTCGAACCCGTACTTCTGCATACCGGCAAGATCCGCATGGCCGGGCCGGGGGCGGGTCAGGGGGGCGTTGCGGGCCAGCCTGGCGAGCCCCTCGGCGTCGACCGGATCCGGCGCCATGACCTCCCGCCACTTCGGCCATTCGGTGTTGCGGACGACGACGCTCACCGGGCCGCCCAGGGTCAGGCCGTGGCGGACCCCGCCGAGCAGCTCGACCTCGTCCCGCTCGAAGCTCATCCGGGCGCCCCGCCCGTGCCCGAGCCGACGCCGGGCGAGTTCGTCGGCGATCAGGGAGCTGGACACCCGGACACCGGCCGGCAGCCCCTCCAGGGTCGCCACCAGAGCCGGCCCGTGCGACTCCCCGGCAGTCAACCAACGCAGCATGGGGCCAGTCTTCCACGCCACCGGCGCGCCGGAACCAGCTCCTTCGGTCGGGATGCCCCGGGACGGGAACACTCCGGCGGGACGGGGACGCTCCGGCGGGTTCAGCCCGCGTTCCAGCCGAGGACGCCGACGAACGCCCCCGTCAGCAGGAACGGCCCGTAGGCGATCGACGTCCGCCGGCCGGCCCGCCGCGTCACCAGCAGGACCAGCGCCCACACCCCGGCGAGGACGATCCCGGCCAGCAGCCCGGTGAGGGCCACCGGGACGCCGAGCCAGCCGAGCGCGCCGCCGAGCAGACCGGACAGCTTCACGTCACCGAAGCCCAGACCGGCACCGGGCAGCGCCCAGAGCGCCGTGAACAGGGCGAGCACGGCCGCCGCCACCGCGACGGCGCGCACCCAGCGCCCCGGGCCGCCGTCCAGGGCCGCGGCGATGCCGAACAGCCCGGCCAGGACCGGGTAGGACGGCAGGGTGATCACGTCGGGCAGCCGGTGGACCCGGGCGTCGACGGCGGCCAGGACCACTCCGACCACCCCGAGGTAGGCGTACGCCGGCAGCCAGGCGACATGATCGGTCAGCTTGGCCGCGAACGCGACGACGACGGTGGCCGTGAGCAGGCCGAGGACGTCCCGGGTCGGCGCCGGCCGGCGCGGCTGCTCCCCCGCCAGCGGCCCGAAGAAGCCCACCATGCGGGTCAGCCCCGGGACGACGCACAGGACGGCAAGAACGATCACGGCGACCAGCACGGCCGACCCGGACGACATGGCCGCCCCGCCCGGCGGGACGCTCACCGTGCCGCCAGGGCGGCTTCGCCCGCGGCCAGCAGCAGGTCCACGTCCACCTCGGCGCCGGTGAACAGCCGGACCTGCCCGACCGCCTGGGCGGCCAGCACGACCAGCCCACCGGCGACCGGCGCCCCGGCGGCCCGCGCGGCGGCGGCGAGCCGGGTGGGCCACGGGTGGTAGAGCAGTTCGACCAGGGCGGTCGAGGCGGGCCACGGCCGGCGCGCGAGCTCGTCGGTGGCACCGGCCGGCGTGGTCGCGAACACGACGTCGGCGGCGGCCAGGAGGCTCGCCGGGTCCGCCGGGTCCGCTGGGCCCGTGGCCGCGGCGGGCCCGGCGCCGGCGGTGTCCCAGCGGTGGACGGTGACGGCCAGCCCGAGGGCGGCGCCGATCTCGACCAGGGGAGCCGCGGCCGGCGGCCGGCGGGCGAGGATGTCGGCCCGCTCGGCGCCGAGCGCGGCGAGCGCGGCGAGCACGGCCCGGGCGGTGCCCCCGGCGCCGATGACGAGCGGGCGGCGCGGGGCCCGCCCGGCGCCGAGGACCGTCGTCACGGCGTGCGCCGTTCCGGCGACGTCGGTGTTGAAGCCGGCCAGCCGGACGGGCCCGGCGGCCCCGGCGCGCTCCTGCCCGGCGTCCC
>NZ_CEVIVD010000011.1:15109-20753 GCF_982290655.1 Protofrankia sp. CiP1_Cm_nod3 | reverse complement strand
GCGGTCATGACCCGCCCTCGGAGCGGTAGCGGGCCAGTGCCTCCTGCCACTCCCGGTCCGTCGTCGCGAAGATGGTCACGTTCGACTTCGGCAGGGACACGAAGTACGTCCACGGCCCGTCGGCCGGGTGCAGGGCGGACTCCAGCGCCCACTTCCCCGGGTTGGAGATGGCCCCCGGCGGCAGGCCCGCCACCTTGCGGGTGTTGTAGGGGTTGTTGCTGGCGAGCTGGCTCTGGGTCAGCGGGCCCTCGTACTCGTCGAGGGCGTACCGGGTGGTCGAGTCCAGGTCGAGGCGGCGGAACCGGCCGGAGGTGTCGGCGAGCCGGTTGTAGATGACCCGGGCGACCTTCGGCCCCTCGTCCGGGTTCTTCACCTCACGTTCGATGATGGAGGCGATCGTGACGATGTCCTGAGGGGTGCGGCCCAGCGCGGCCGCGCCCGCCTCGATGCCGAGGCCGGCCGTCTCCGTCCTGAACCTGTCGACGAAGCCCTTGAGCGTGGCGGTCGCGGAGGCGCCGGGCCGCAGGTCGTAGGTGAAGGGGTACAGATAGCCCTCGACGCTGGCGGCGTACGACGGCAGCTGGAGCTCGCCCGGCCTCCTCACGATCTCCTCGAGCGCGGGGAGCGGCTGGCCGGTGCGTTCGGCCAGCGCCGTGAGCACCTGTTTGACCGTCATGCCCTCGGTGATAGTGAGCCGGAACAGGGTGTGGGACTTCACGTCCAGCAGCGTGGCCAGCGCGTCGGCCGCCCGCAGGTGCTGCCTGAGCCGGTAGAAGCCGGGCTGGATGGAACGTGACCGCTCGTCGGCCGCGGCCGCGTTGACGAAGGCGGCCGGTGTCCGCACGACCTCGGCGGAGGCGAGCACCCGGGCGATGTCCCGGGCGGTCGAGCCGGCCTGGATCTGGATGATGACCGAGCCGTCGCCGGGCCCGGAGTAGTCGATCGCCGACTCGCCGGCCGTGACGCGCCCGATCACCTTGCCCGCGCCGTAGATCCCGCCGCAGAGGACCCCGGCCACCACCACCAGGACCGCGATAAGCTTGTGCGCGGTACGGCCCCGCCGCCGGGCCCGGCCACGGCTGCCACGGCTGCCGTGGCTTCCACGGCCACCGCCGGTGGGCCTGCTGCGGTACGAGGCCCGGCTGCCTGACGCGTCATCGAGCAGCTCGTCGAGGTCGTCCCCGATCACGTGTCGTCCGCGCGGCGATCCGGCTCGCGCCGGGTGGCCACGGCGTCGGACGCCCCCGCGTCACGCGGGATGTCCAGGGCGGACTGCAGGATCTGCACCGCTGCCTCCTGGTCTACGACTGCGCGACGGTCCCGTGCGCGCAGGCCACGCTCGGCCATCCGGCGGTGGGCCACGACAGTGGTCAGCCGCTCGTCGACGAGCCGCACCGGGACAGGGGCGACCCGGGCCGCCAGCAGGCCGGCGTACGCCCGGGCCTGGCGGGCCGCCGGCCCCGGGAGGCCGGACAGCCGTGTCGGGAGACCCACAACGACCTCCACCGCATGACGATCCTGCACAATCATCGCAATCTCGTCGAGATCGCTGTTCAGCCGGGTGTCCCGTCGCAGCGTCGTCACCGGGAACGCGATCCTCGCGTCAGGGTCGCTGGCCGCGACCCCTATTCTGACTGTGCCCACGTCGATACCGACATGCACCCCCGCCCGGCGGCTCATCGCGGACCGCCGGGGCCGGCCGATGCCCGGGCCGGCCCCGGGACGCGCTCACGCGGAACGGGTACCGGCGATGCCCGAGGCGGCGGCACCGGGCGGGCCGCCGTCGGCACCGTGCGCGTCACCGGTGTCATCCAGCCCCAGAGCCTGACGAAGCTCATCCTCCCGCTCGGCCATCCCTTCCCGGACGTCGGCCAGGAAATCCTGCACCGACTCTACGAGGGAACCGGCGAGATGCTGCGGAGTGAGGGTGGACACGGCGCGGGCGGCACGCCGCACGGTCACCACTCCCACCGCCGCGCCGAGCGCGATGTAGAACAGCCGCGGCATCACGCGCTCCGGCTGTCGACGTCGGCCCCGCGCAGGGTGGCCGCCGGCGGCGCGGACGCGGCCGGGCCGGCGCGCCGGGCCGCCCGCCGGCTGGCCCGCTGCGCCGCCCGGTCCGCCTTGATCTCCGCCGTGATCCGTGACTCGATGTCGGCGCGGGCCCGCTTCGCCGTCGCCCGCCGGACCCCGTAGGAGAACGCCGCGACCCGCACGACCGGGCCGCCGACCGTCGCCGCGAACAGCGACGTGAGCGAGGAGATGTTCGTCGAGATCGTCTGTACGTTCGCCGTGATGGCGTCGACCCGGTCGAGCTCCTTGTTCACATGGCTGAGCGCCTGGTTCACCTCGTCCACGGTCGCGCCCGCCTGCCGCACACGCGCGGTGCCCTCGTCGATGGCCAGCCCGGTCTGGCGGACCCGGGCCGCCGCCTCGTCGAAGATCTTCCCGAGCTTGAACAACACGTAGCAGCCGAACAGGACGAGCACGGAGAACGCCCCCGCCGCGATCAGTCCCGCGATCGCACCACCGGACATGTGTGCCCTGCCTCCGCTGTCAGGGGCCGTGACCCGGCCACACTTTCGTGACAAGCCTTACCTTCGTGACAAGCCTTACCTTCGTGACAAACTGCGTGACCGAGCTCCGGGATTTCCGCGACCAGGCCCTCGCACCGGCGCCGCGACGGTGGCCTCCCCGACGGGCCGATGACGCGGATCACGTTTCTCCCGCGCCGCCGGGCCCGGGTCCTGGAACGCCGCGGGAGAGCACCCACGGCCCCCCGGACAACGGTCGACGGAGCGTCGAACTCGACGTTCCTGGAGTGACCCTACCGAGCGCGACCGGCTTCGTGGTCACTCGCCTCTGATGGCTCGTCCACATCTGCCCCGGTCCCAGCAGCCGCCCCGGTCCCAGCGGCCCCGGCGGCTGCGCTGCCGGGCGCGGCGGCTGCGCTGCCGGGCGCGGCGGCTGCGCTGCCGGGCGCGGCGGCGGTGGTGGAGCCGCGAAGGGCCTCGCGCAGGAACGCCAGCCGCTGTCCGGCCCGCTGCTCGAACCCGTGCCCGCTCGGCTGGTAGTAGCTCGCCCCCACCAGCGGGCCGGGGGCATACTGCTGGCCCACGACCCCGCCCGGATGGTCGTGGGGGTACCGGTAGCCGTCGCCGTGGCCCAGCCGGCCCGCCCCCGGGTAGTGCGCGTCCCGCAGGTGGGGCGGGACCGGGCCGGCACGCCCGGCGCGGACGTCGGCGACGGCCGCGTCGACCGCCCGGATGACCGCGTTGGACTTCGGCGCCAGCGCGAGATGGATCACAGCCTGCGCGAGCGCGAGCCGGGCCTCGGGCAGGCCGACCATCTCCAGGGCCTGGGCGGCGGCCACGGCCACCCCGAGCGCCCCGGGCTCGGCCAGGCCCACGTCCTCACTGGCCAGAATGATCATCCTGCGGGCGACGAACCGGGGATCCTCCCCCGCCTCCAGCATCCGGGCCAGATAGTGCAGGGCGGCGTCGACGTCACTGCCGCGCACGGACTTGATCAGCGCGCTCGCCACGTCGTAGTGCTGATCGCCCTCGCGGTCGTAGCGCACCGCGGCCCGGTTCACCGCCTGTTCGAGGGTGGCGAGGCCGACCCGCACGGGCGGGCGGGCGGCCCCCGGCCCGTCACCACCGCCGGTGCCCGTCGCCGCGGCGGCCGGCCCCGTGTCCGCGCTCGCCGCGGCGGCGAGGGCGGCGTCACCGGCGGCCTGCAGGGCGGTCAGGACGCGGCGGGCGTCCCCGCCGGCCAGGCGCAGCAGATGGGTGACCGCGTCCGCGTCCATCGTCAGCCGGCCGCCGTACCCCCGCCGGTCGTCGAGCGCCCGCTGGACCAGGACACGCAGGTCATCCTCGGTGAGCGGCTCCAGGGTGAGCAGCAGCGAGCGGGACAGCAGCGGCGCCACCACCGAGAAGAACGGGTTCTCGGTGGTGGCGGCGACCAGGGTGACCAGCCCGTTCTCCACCGCCGGCAGCAGCGCGTCCTGCTGGGTCCTGGTGAAGCGGTGCACCTCGTCGATGAACAGGACCGTGCGGACGCCGGACACCGCGAGCGTGTCCCGCGCCTGGTCGATCACCGCCCGTACGTCCTTGACACCGGCGGTGACCGCGGACAGCTCCCGGAACCGGCGTCCGCCGGAGCCGGAGATGATGTGTGCGAGCGTCGTCTTGCCGCTGCCCGGCGGCCCCCAGAGCAGGACCGAGGTGGTGCCGCCGCCTTCCACCAGGCGCCGCAGCGGGCTGCCCGCGCCGAGCAGGTGACGCTGCCCGACGAGTTCGTCGAGGGTACGGGGGCGCAGCCGGGCCGCGAGAGGACCCGACGTCGCCAGGGTCTGCTCGAGCCCGGCGTCGAACAGGCTCACCCACCTACCGTATGACGGCCCTGTCATCCGACGGCCGGCGACCGTACCCGCCGCACGGCGGGCCAACCGGCCGTACCCGCCGCGCGGCGGCCGCGGCTACCGTGTGACGGCCGGGCGGCCGTGCGCCGGCACGGGCGTGGGCCAGCCGGCGGCGGCACGGCCGACCGTGTGGTGGCGGACGAGGCCGGCGAGCTCCGGGGCGAACGAGAAGATCACCTGCCGTACCCGGTCGACGGCGAACGGCGCGAGCTCGTCGTATACCTCCGCGAAGACAGCGTGCGCCCGCGCCCGCGGCCACTGGGGCGGCAGCAGCTTCAGCGGCAGGTCCGGGTCGAGGCCGGGGAAGCGCCGCCAGGCGTCCAGGAGCGCGGTCCGGGCCACCAGCGCCTCCGCCGGGTCCACGTCGGCGGCCCGGATCCGTCCGAGCAGGGGGGTGTGGGTGCCGATGAAGTCCTCGTAACGGGCGCGCAGCTCGGTCAGGTCCCACGCCTCGATCGGACGTCTGGGGCTGGCCGCCACGGCCATCGCGCTCATCCCGGCTGTCCCGGCCGTCCTGACCGCCCCGGTCGCCCCGGCCGCGTCGATCGCCTCGGCCGCGTCGATCGCCTCGGCCGCCGTCAGGACCGTCGCGTTGGGCACGCCGAGCTCGGCGAACATCCGGATGGCCGCCTCCGTCTCCTGCCGGGGGGAGACCCACATGCCGTCGTAGAGCGGCGCGAAGCCCAGCCAGCGCAGCCTGTTGCGAACGGTATGGCGGATGTCACGCTGCTCCTCCGGCAGCGAGAAGGCGGCGACGACCCACCGGCCGTCCCACCCGGCGCCGGCCTGCCCGAACGACAGGACGCGCACGGCGCTGTCCTGCAGCGCCTCGGCCGCCTGGCCGGTCAGGCCGTAGTAGGTGTTGCGGCCGACCCGGGAGGACGCCAGCAGCCCACGGCGCGCGAGCCGGCTGAGCGCCGCGCGCGCGCCGACCGTCGAGATATCGAAGTCCGCCAGCAGGCGCACCAGCGCCGCGGACGGGATGTGCTCCTCGCGCCCGTGCCAGTAGTCGCCGAGCAGGGTCATGAGCAGACGTTGCGGCTGGGCGCCGAGCCGGAAGCGCGGAAGATCGGCTCTGGGCGAATGGCCCCGGGTGACAACGGGTCCGGTGATTACCACGGAAGACGATATTACGAGCCGATACATCCGGAGCCGCCATGCGCCGGTATGTCGGACCGGCAGGCCAGACAGGCCCCGAACCCGTCGGGCGGCCGGGCA
>NZ_CEVIVD010000011.1:11400-14734 GCF_982290655.1 Protofrankia sp. CiP1_Cm_nod3 | reverse complement strand
GGGCGGGAAGACCAGGCGGGAAAGTGGCTGGCGTCTCGTCACGGCTCCCCGCGGCCGCGGGTCGCCGACCCCCGCGGCACCCGCCCACGCGGGCTGAGCCGGGACCACTGGCGCGCCCAGCCGTCAAGGGGCTCGAGCGCGCCCTGCAGGCGCCGCCCGTGGGCACTCAGCCGGTAGTCACCGGCCTCGTCCACCTCGATGATCCCGGCCTCCCGCAGCTCGCGCAGCCGCTGGGACAGGTGCGGCTCGGTGGCGTCCAGCCGCGTCACAAGGGAGCGGAACGCCGCCGGCCCGTCCCGCAGGGCCCAGAACACCGGCAGCGCGTGCCGCCTGCCCAGCAGGCCGATCACCTCGGCCAGCGCGGCCACGCCCTGGGATCCCGCGTCCGCTCGCGCACCGTCACGTGCCATACCACCCGCCGCCATGGACATCATCACATATTGCTACTCAACGTGACGTATGACATCACATGTTGCATGACGCATCGTCACATAGAAAATCACACATTGTGATTATGCATGTCACATACTGTCATATGGTGCGCCGCATGCTGTCACGCGCCATGTCGCGCACCGTCACGGGTCATCGCCAGCGCCAGCCGCTCCCCCGGGCCCGCTCCGCACGCGTACACCGCCCGGACGGAACGCGCCCGCCCCGGCAGGCCCATCCAGGCACGGCAGGCCGCCCGCGATGCCGCCCGCGCCGCGACATGCCGCCCGCGCGTCCGCGGCCAGGACGGACCTGGCTGGGACAGCCACCGCCCGTGGCGGCCGGTCCGGCATCCGCCTGCCTGCCCGGGGACGAGCTGGCGCCAGGCCCGACGGGCGTCCGGTCGCGTGGGCGGGTCAGGGCGTACGGATCGCCCCGGAACCGTTCGGGCTGTGCGCCCCGGCCGCGCTGGCGAAGGTGCCGGCGGCCGGCGCCGCCCGCTCGCCCCGGCCGGTGACGCTCCCGAGCGTCCGGCGAGCCCGCTCCAGCAGGCTGCCCGCCTGCGCCGAGACGACCCCGGCCGCGCTCTGCACCTCCGGGCGCTCCCGGACCGCGCGCGCCTGACGCATGATCGCGTCGTAGTGCTCCCGGCCCGCGCGGGCCCCCAGCACGTAGCCGAGCCCGAAACCGACGATGAAACCGGGTCTGACGTGCATGCTGCCTCCCGCTCGGTGTCACTGTGCACTCTTGCCGGCCTTCGCGGACACATGAACGCTCATGGCCGCCCACACCCGCGCCCGATCGTCATCCCACACCCGGCGGCCGCCGTCACCGGACAACGACGGGCAGGCGCCCGCAACCATGACCATCCTGCCCGAGCGGCCGCGCGCCGACGGTCAACCAGCCGACCGACCCGTGTTTCCTACCCCCTCGAACCATCCGCGCGAACCTCAGGTAACCTTGCCCAGTCAGATGCTCCCGGCGCTATCGTCTGGAGCATCGCGGTCCCGCGTAGCTCAATTGGCAGAGCGTCCGGCTGTTAACCGGCAGGTTACAGGTTCGAGTCCTGTCGCGGGAGCATAGGCCCAGGTCAGAGGCTTGAAACCTTAAGTGATCATCTTAACGGTGACACTTTGGCCGCCAGCCCTACCCCATCCGACCATCGAAGATCGATGATCTTCGCTTGCCTCACGATCCGATCAGCAGGGCTTCGCACCGCCCAAGGCGCCACCCCACTCGAGTGACGTGGATCACAGAGCCATTCGCGGCAGGCGATCTTAACTTCTGGTCCGCGGATCCTCAGGCGATCGAGGAGGGTGCCAAGCGCCCACATGATGGCGAGGGCGGTGAGACTCGCCGCGAGCCTCACCGCCCCGGCTGTCAGGACTCATGGAACCCCGTGTTCGCGGCGATGACGCATCCGACCAGGGCGGCACTTTGGACAGGCGCATAAACGTGCGACGTGTCCGACATACGCATCCTGGACGATGCGCACATCGCGCGGTTCGCCCACCCAGCCCGTGGTGTGCGGCCGGCGGAAAGGAAGGACCATCGGATCCTGATGTCCGGCGGACGCGCACAGCAGCGACGCCGGTGGGGCCACCGGCGATTCCGTGGAATGTCGACGGCACCCTGCTGTCGCCGGCGGGCCATCTTGCCCGCGATGTTTTGGACCCGGCGGGCCATATTGCCCGTAATATTTTGGACGCTGTCGAACTCGACGAAAGAACGGGCCCTGAAATCGCGTGTCCGCTGGTGGGATCTGCCAGCGGAAAACCTGCCCGGCGAGGATCCGGCCGAGGCGGTGGCCGTGTCCGTCGGCCGTGTCCGTCGAATGCCGCCGACCGAACTTCCACGGCATGTGGGCGTCGCGCGGTGGCCAGGGCGGGCGTGGTCAGACGTCGAGGACGAGTCGTGCGCCGCGTGCGCGGGAGCAGCACACCATCATCACGGTGTTGGCGGTGCGCTCCTCCTCGGTCAGGAGCGAGTCCCGGTGGTCGACCGTGCCCTCCAGCACCTTGGTTTCGCAGGTGCCGCACACGCCCTCGCCGCATGAGGTGGCGATGTGGATGCCCTGGTCGGCGAGCGCGTCCAACACGGAAACGCCAGGGGGAACGATCACGGTGACACCGGAGCGCTCGGCCACGACCTCGAAGGGCCGGTCGCCCGTGTCGTCGGCCTCGACCGGAGCGAAGCGCTCGACGTGCAGTGTCCCGGGTGGCCAGGAACGGCACGCCCGGTCGACCTCCCTGAGCAGCGGTTCTGGTCCGCAGCAGTAGACCGCGGTCCCGATCCGCGGTTGGCCCAGCGCCGCCGGGATGTCGATGAGCCCGGTCTCGTCCTGGGGTGCGATGCTCACGCGCTCACCCCTGCCCTCGAGCTCGCGCAGAAAGGCCATCGACTCGCGGGACCTGCCGCCGTAGGTCAGCCGCCAGTTCTGGTTCTCCCGGCGCTCCAGCTCCCGGACCATGGCGATGATCGGCGTGATCCCGATGCCGCCGGCTATGAGGACGTACCGTTGCGCGGCCGCGAGTGGAAACCTGTTTCGCGGGCCCCGGACCTGAATCACGTCGCCTTCGCGGATGTTGTCGTGGATCCAGGCCGATCCGCCACGGCCGTCGGGCGCGTTGAGCACCGCGATGCTCCAGGCCCCGTCACTGCCGCACAGGGAGTACTGGCGTGCGCGTCCCTCGGGCAGCAGCAGATCGATGTGTGCGCCGGCCTGCCAGCCGGGGAGGGCGGCGCCGGAGGGGCCGGCGAGGGTGAGTCCCACGACGTCGTGGGCGTGCTGGACTCGCTCGGTTACCACGACTTCGCGAGTGTCATCGGTCATGAGCTACTCCTGCGGCGGCTGCTGCGCGGTTCGTCCTTCGCTGGTGCAGTTCGAGGAGAACGCGACCGAACT
>NZ_CEVIVD010000011.1:0-11086 GCF_982290655.1 Protofrankia sp. CiP1_Cm_nod3 | reverse complement strand
GCCGGTTCTGTAGCAGTTCGAGTTCCCTCTGCAGTGCGTCGTTGCGCGCGATGAGATCGTTCAGCCCACGGTCCGTGACGCCGGGCGCAGGCTGCGGCCGGCGTGGCTGCCTCGTGCGCCGCACCCCGGCGAGCCGGGCGAGGCTGGCGAGCGTCACCTCCAGGTCGACGTTGTCCGTTTCCAGATAGTGATGCTGCACATCCCACGTGTCCGCGAGCCTGCCGAGGACATGGATCGCCGCGCGCAGCTGGCGGGCGGCGGACCCGGCGGGCACGGCAGGCAGAACCTCGTCGCGCAGCTCACGGCGAAGCCCCTCGAGCAGCTCGCCGGGGGTTGGTCTCAGCATGGCGTCTCCAACGGCCTGCTGGCGCTGATCCACTCCAGGCACGCCTGGATGGAGGGGATCACGGTTCGGGCCCGGTCGATCAGCCGTAGGTTGTGGCTACGGCCGTCGATGACCGCACGGGCCGCCTGCAGGCTGATCGTGGCGTACTTGACCTCGCAGAAGACGCGGTTCCAGCGCAGTGCCGCTCCGGTGACAGGTACGCCTCCGGCCGCTTCGTACGCCGCGACGAACTCCTCGAGCGGCACGAACCGCTCCGGGCTCCACAGGGCGTGGTACGCCCACGCGATGTCCTCGACCGGGTCGCCGACGTGCGCCATCTCCCAGTCCAGCAGACCGACGATGCGGCCGCCTTCGTAGAGGACGTTGCCCGGCCGGAAGTCACCATGCACGAGCGCTGGTCGCGCGGGTGGGGTGGCGTTGTCGTCAAGCCAGTCGTACAGCCAGGACAGCGCCGGGTACGGCTCAGGGCGGCAGTCCTCGAACCGTGCGCGCCAGTAGGCCAGCTGCGGTTCACCGGTTCCCGCGGCCGGTGTGACGGCATGTAGCTCGGCTGCCGCCCGGGCCAGGTCCAGGGTTCGCGCACGGCCCAGCTCGGTGTCGGCCGAGAGGTACTCCACCGCGTCCGCTCGGCCCGGCAGCCGCTGGAGGAGCACCGCGGGCGCCCCGAACAGATGCCCGTCCGGGTCGTGCGCCCACACTTTCGGCGCCCGTACGCCACGTTCGGCCAGCCCGTCCAGTGCCGCGAACTCGTGTGCCGGGTCGGTCTGTACCTGCGAGCCGGGGGCACGGATGAGCAGGATCAACGGCTCCTCGTGTGTGCTCGCGTGCGTGTCCCGGCCCGAGGCCCAGCGGGCGTCGCAGGCCCACGCGACGCGCGCGTTCCCGCCGAAGACCCGTGCTGGCTGCGAGACAGCCACCTCCTCGGCCTCCGGCAGCCGCAGACGTAGCAGTTCCCGCACGCGAGCGGCCAGCTGGGCCGGTGCGTGCGCAGGAAGGGCGGGCCGGGTCATCGGACGCCGGCTGCGACCCGCAGGGTCTCGCCGGTGATGGCGTCGGACTGGGGCTCGAGGAAGAACGCGATGCCTTCGCCGAGGTCCTCCGGGGTGGGCACGTCACCGAGCGCCGTGTACCCGAGGTGCCGGTGCAGGTATCCGTCGTCGATCCACTGGCGTACCCGGTCGCTGAGGACCAGCCCCGGGGCGACGCAGTTGGCCCGAATCCCCTGACGGCCCAGCTGCACGCTGACGCTCTGGGTGAACGCGACCACCGCGGCCTTGGCCGAGTTGTAGGCGGCGTTACCGAGTTCGAGACGGTTGGCGAAGGCCGCCAGCGAAGCCACGTTGACGATCTTTCCGTAGCCCTGTGCGACGAAGTGCTTCTCCAGCGCGCGGCACATCAGGAAGGCGCTGTTCACGTTGAGCGCGTACATCTGCACCCAGCTGTCCAGCGAGATGGACTCCAGTGGCACATCGTAGACGTCGCGGTTGATGTTGACCATCCCGCCGGCGACGTTCGCCACGCCCTGCACCGAGCCGAACTCCGTCACCGCGAAGTCGACCGCCTGTCGCACGCCCGCCTCCGAGGTCACGTCGGCCTTGATCGTCCGCAGGGTTCCGGGCAGCTCGCGCGTGGACTCGGCCGTGCCGTTGAGCCGACGCGAGCTCAGGTCGACCGCGACGACGTTCGACCCCACCCGCAGCAGCCTGGCGGCGGCGGCGCCGCCGATGCCGCCGCCGGCGCCCGTGACGATGTAGGTGCGTTCGTCGAGAGGCAGGGTCGGCCGCCGCGGGGGGGCCACCGCTGTGCTGGGCATGTCAGGCTCGCCTTCAGATGTAGGAACGCTGGACGAAGTCCGGTGCGCGCTTCTCACGCAGAGCGGCCAGGCCTTCGGACGCCTCGGGTCCGGTGAAGCCCAGGATGCCGAACGCCAGGGAGGCCTCGAACGAGGGCCACGCGGCACGAACCCAGTTGTTGAGCGACTGTTTGGTCCAGCGGATCGCGCTCGGTGCCCCGTGCGCGAGCCGGGACGCGATGTGCAGGGCATGCTCGTCGACCACGGCGTCGTCGACACAGAACGTCACGAGCCCGATGCGCTCGGCTTCCTCGCCCGTGATGGCGTCGCTGGTCATCAGGTAGTACTTCGCCTTGGACAGCCCGCACAGCAGCGGCCATATCGCGACCGCGTGGTCGTCGGCGGCCACGCCCAGGGTGGTGTGCCCGTCCACGAGCTTGGCGGTGCGGCCGGCGACGCTCACGTCCGCCAGCAGCGCGGTGGCCAGCCCGCCGCCGGCCGCCGCTCCGCTGATCGCGGACACGATGGGCTTGCCGCAGTCGAGCATGTTCCGCACCAGGGCACGGCCTTCCTTCCACATCTGGCAGCGGAAGTCGTAGTCGTCGATGATGCGCTGCACCATGTCGAAGTCACCGCCGGCGCTGTATGCCCGTCCCCTGCCGGCGAGGACCACCGCGGACACCTCGGTGTCCTCGTCGATCAGGCGCCAGATCGCGCCCAGGTCCCGGTGCATCTGGAAGTCGAGGGCGTTCATCCGGCCGCGGCTGAGGGTCACCCGCAGGACGTGCGGCTCGGGCCAGTCGAGTTCCAGGCTCTCGTAGCCGGGGTAGCGGATGTCGGTCACAGCCCGGCCCCCGATCCGAACTCCCTGCGCAGCTCGGCCTTCGCGACCTTGCCGTAGACCGCGCGCGGCAGCTCCTCGCGGACCAGGACGTGGCTGGCGCGCTGGTACTTGGCCAGGCGCTCGTTGGCCCACTGCCGAAGCCCCTCCGGGTCGATCTCCGCGCCGGGGCGTGGGATGACGACCACCAGGGGCGTCTCGCCCCACTTCGGGTGCGGCACGCCGACGGCCGCGGCCTCGCTGACGTCCGGATGGCGCATGAAGACCTGCTCGACGTCCACGGCGAAGATGTTGATACCGCCAGATTTGATCATATCCTTGAGCCGGCCCGAGACATACAGGAAACCGTCCTTGTCCAGATGGCCGATATCCCCGGTCCGCATGAAGCCGCGACCGTCCGGGGCGGCCCAGGTCGCCTCCTCGGTCAGTCCGGGATTCTTGTAGTAGCCGTTCATCATCCCGATCGCATGCACCACGATTTCACCGCTCTCACCCGGGGGGAGTTCCGCGCCGGTATTGTCGATGATGCGGATGTCCTCCAGCATCAGGGGTTTTCCGACCGACGTGCGTTTGCCGCGGACGGCGTCCGCCGGCAGCCGCAGGGTCGCGAATCCCTCCGAGAATCCGTACACCTCGTGGATACCGGCGTTCGGGAAGGCGTCCTCCAGCGCGTGGTACGTCTTCTCGGCGATCGGCTGACCGGATGTGACGATGCAGCGCAGGCTGCTCACGTCATGGCCGCGCAGCCCGGGGTGCTCGAGGACGGCGATCCACTGGGTGGGGACCAGGAAGGCGTGGGTGGCCCGCTCGCGCTCCACGGCTGCCAGGAACGCCGCGGCGGTGAACCTGCGCAGGATGACGACCGTCCCGCCCCGGTACATCGTCGGGATCATCGTGATCCAGGTCCCGGACGCGTACGGGGGCGTGCCGAGGACGGCGACCGAGTAGCGGTCGACCTTCAGCCCCATCGCGAAGCCGTACGGGTACATCATGCGGCTGACGTGGGTGTGCTCGATGCCCTTCGGGTGCCCGGTGGTCCCCGAGGTGTAGAGGATGGTGATGACGTCGAACGGTTCGATCCTCACTCCGCACGGCGTGACCGGGGACTCGGCCAGCAGCTCCGGAACCGACCGCCAGTGGTCGTGGGCTGCGCCGAACGTGAGCCAGCGGGAGCCGCCGATCAGCGGCAGCCGCGCGCGGATGGAGTCGATGACCGGCTCGGTCTCCGGATCGGCGATCAGGACGACCGCGTCGGAGTCCGCCGCAAGGCGAACCAGTGACTCTCCGTCGAGCATGACATTCAGTGGCACCGTCACGCAGCCGGCCTTCGCGCTTCCCCAGAACGCGACGAACGCGTTCAGCGACGCGGGCATGAACAGCGCGACCTTGTCACCCTTGCCGAGGCCCTCGGCCCGCAGCAGGTTGGCTAACTGGTTCGTCCGCTCGTCAAGCTCACGCCACGTGAGCCGTTCTTCCTCGAATACGGCGGCCACCGTATCCCCGCTGACTCGCGCATTGTGCGCGATCACGTCCGGACACATCAACGAGAAGTCGTACTTCAGGCTCACGGGCGATCTCCTGATCTCTTCATCCGTCCGACCGCATGCTCGGTGAGAACGCACGGTAGCGACGGACGGAAGCCGTGACGAGGGCCACGCTGTCGAGGCCCCTGTTCCGGGTCACAAAGCTCCGAGTCACAAAGCCCCGGGTCACAGGGCCGTCGGTCACCACAGGGCCCAGCCGGGCCGGCCCTCGCGGCAGGCCTCGTACGCGTCCGGCTCGACCGGTTGCAGGATGCCCGTCGTCGCCCTCGTACCGTCGACGACGCTGCAGTGGTGCTCGTCCAGCCCCCGCAGCGTGCGGCGGACGTGCGGGTCGTTCACGTCGAACCGGTCCCATTCGGTCCGTTCCGGCCCCCCGTACTCGCCGGGATGCAGCCCCGCCCCGGGAGTGCCGCCGTAGAAGCCGCAGCACATGAAGGCGGTCTGGTTGCCCAGCCGCTCGAGGCGTAGGGACCGGTGGGTGCCGTCGTCGAGGGCCAGGTCGACGACGCCCGCCAGAAACAGGTGTGTGTCGGGTTCGAAGCGCAGGCGGCGTTCGATCCGGTGCACGCGGCCGCTGCCCGGGCGGGGGTCGTCGAGGCCGTAGAGCAGTTTCCCGCCCCAGAGGCCGACGTCGTGCAGGTCGATCCAGATCCCGCCCTTCCAGCCGGGCCGGTGCGCGCGCCCGCCGTTGAGCGCCGGGCCACCGACGCCCCGGCCGACGCCCCAGTGGCGGTCCCGGGTGCCGTGCGCCTGGCCGGGCGCCCACTCCACCCGGGTGCCACCGATCTGAACCCAGCCGGTGACCTGACCGAAGCTCTCGAATCCGGCGGTCACCTGCCGCTCGCCGGACGGCACCTGCGGCCCCCAGGCGGCGCCGTACGTCGGGCGGCGGGTGTCGGTCCACTCCAGGTCGTAGGAAAAGCCCCACTCCCCCGGCTCGAGGACGTGCCGCCAGCGGTGGAGCCCCGCGAGGATCGTGGGGCGCATCGGGCCCACCGTGAGGTCCGCCGGCTGCGACGACAGCGGACGGAAGGAGCGCACCGAGCGGTGGTCGCCACGGAAGTTGACGATCGCGTACGACTCGACCCGGCCGAGGACCGGGTAACAGCTGCCGCCCACAGCCAGGAGCAGGTCGCCCGTGTCGTCGTGCCACACGTTCCAGTACCGCTCGAAGAACCGCGGGTCGTTCGACGCGCGGGCCGGCGGGTGCGAGACGGGGTACGGAGCCGCGTGGACGAACTCGTCGTCACGCGGGACGAGCGGGGTGTTCACGCGTCCTCGAGCATGACCGGCAGCCGCAGCGGCCCGCGGCTGACCAGCGAGTTCGCCCACGGGATCGTGTCCAGGGGCTCGGCGAGCCGCAGCCGGGGGAACCGCTCCGCCATGTGCCTGAACGCGATCTGCCCTTCCAAGCGGGCCAGCGGCGCGCCGAGGCAGAAGTGCACACCCTTCGAGAAGGCGAGATGCCCGTTCGCCCGGCCCTCGAGAACGATCTCGTCCGGCGACGCGAAGACGGCGGGATCGCGGTTCGCGGCCGCGAGCATCGCGAAGATCCGGTCGCCCTCCCGCAGGCGCTGTCCCCCAAGCTCCGTGTCCGTGGCGAGCAGGCGCCCGGTGGACAGCACCGGCGAGTCGAAGCGGAGGAACTCGTCCACGGCGGGGACGATCAGGCCGTCGACATCGGCCGTCAGCTTGGCGGCGACGTCCGGGTGCTGGTGCAGGGCGATCAGGCCGTTGGTCAGCAGGTGGGCGGTCGTCTCCTGCGCCCCGTTGCCGATCATCATCATGCTCGCGATCAGCTCGTCCTCGGTGAGCGTCTCGCCGTCGACCTCGGTGGTGATCATGCGGGTGAGGGCGTCGTCCCGCGGGTGGGCCCGGCGTTCGTCGATCAGCTCACGGAACAGTTCCGCCATCGAGCAGGCGCCGTGCCGGGCTCTCTCGTACTTGTCGTCGACACCTCGCGAACTGCCGATGAACAGCATCATCTCGTCCGACCACCGCTTGACCTCGGTCAGCCGGTCGCGCGGGACCCCGAGCAGGTCCATGACGACGTAACCCGGCAGGGTAAGAGCGATCTCGGTGAAGAACTCGACCGGCCGGTCCTTCGGCAGGCCGTCGAACAGGTCCGACGTGATCTCGGTGATCGACGCCCGCAGGGACTCCACCATGCGGGGGTTGATGACCGTCGACAGGTAGCGGCGCAGCCGGGTGTGGTTCGGTGGATCCTGGAACACCATCCACAGCGACAACCAGCGCAGCACGTCGGCCGCTGTCGCGCGGTTCTCCTCGGAGAGCCGTTCGTGCACCGGCAGAAGACGATTCGCCGAGAACACCGCCGGCGCCGTGACCACGCTCTGAACACTGGCCCAGTCCACCGCGATCCAGCCCGACAACGGCTCGCACCAATGCACGCCGCCGGCGGTGCGCAGCTCCGCGAATATGGCATACGGATCGCGCAGTTGTATGGGATCAGTGGGATCGTACGCGGTCGGCATCGAACTCTCCAGGTTCTCGGAAAGCACGAGAATGGCACGCCGTCGGTCGGCTGTTCGACGGCCGCGACGTGCACGATCTGGAGCCGCGCACAAATCCCTCGCGCCGACCGACTCCCCCTCGAGTGCGATCCATGTCACAGTGAACCTTTCCCCACAAAGATCAACTACCTGCCGTGACAGCTACCTGCCGTGACAGGCAAGGGAGGAGGCCAGGAGCGCCTTCCCGGCCCCGCGCACCATCGGTCCCGGCCTCTGGAAGATCAGCCTGATCGCCCGGGCCGCCCTCGCGATCCTCCATGTCGAGCACCACCGCACCACCTGGCGACCACCACGGACACCGCCGCCGTCAATTACAAAAAGTAACCAATCATTACAGGGAAGGCTCAGTACCCGCCATGACTCTTTCCATCAGACGCGTCGTGACCGGCGTCGACAGCACGGGAACCTCCATCGCCCATGAGGACGCGCCGCTGCCACCCGTCGAACTGGCGATCATGCCTGGTGTCCAGATGTTCCAGGTGTGGGGAACGGAGGGCCCGCTCAGCAGCCCGCTCAGCGACCCGAAGCCCGACAACGCGGTCTTCTTCCCCGGGCCGGGCGGAACACGTTTCGGACTGTTTCGCCTCCCGCCGGAGGACAGCGCCGAACCAGATGCCGAACCAGGTGCCGAACCACACGAACCCAGCGCGGACGCGGCAACCCTCGAGTCCCAGGTCGCCGAGGCCGAAGCGAAGGTGCCAGGGTTGCTCGGCGTGTTCGAGCCCGACGCTCC
The DNA here is from genome assembly GCF_982290655.1 of Protofrankia sp. CiP1_Cm_nod3. NCBI lineage: Bacteria > Bacillati > Actinomycetota > Actinomycetes > Frankiales > Frankiaceae > Protofrankia > Protofrankia sp. CiP1_Cm_nod3. The sequence goes on along the minus strand of NZ_CEVIVD010000011.1, from coordinate 3,296 downwards.
GGGAATGCACCGGACCAGGAGCATCGACTACGTCATCGTCATCGAGGGCGACCTCTGGGTGGAACTCGACAACGGGACCGAGATCCACCTCCCCCCGGGCACGTGCGTGGTGCAGAACGGCGCCAGGCACGGGTGGCGCAACCACGGAAAGGTTCCGGCCACGCTCGCCTACGTGATCCTGGACGCCCAGCAGCCCGCCCAGGGCCACTGAAAACCAAGAAAGGACATGGCGTAATGCCTACGCAAACTCTCCCGGAAGTCGATGCCGTCGTCGTCGGCGCGGGCTTCGCCGGGCTCCGCACCATTCACCTGCTGCGGCAGCTCGGCCTGAGCATGCAGGTGTTCGAGGCCGGGGACGACGTCGGAGGCACCTGGTACTGGAACCGCTACCCCGGCGCCCGTACCGACACCGAGAGCTGGGCGTACTGCTTCTCGTTCGACCGTGAGCTGTGGCAGCGGTGGGACTTCCGCGAGCGCTACACCGCTCAGCCCGACGTCCTGGAATACCTGCGGGCGGTCGCGGACAAGCACGACATGCGCCAGCACATCCGCTTCTCCACGCGGGTCGACGGCGCCTACTTCGACGAGGCGGCCAACCGCTGGACGGTGACCACCGAGGACGGTCTGCGGATCAGCAGCCGGTGGCTCATCACAGGCCTGGGCTGGCTGGGCATCGCGTACAAGCCTCCGTTCCCGGGCGCGGACTCCTTCGCGGGCAAGTCGTACGTGACGTCGCAGTGGCCGAAGGAGCCGGTCGACCTCACGGGCAAGCGCGTGGCCGTCATCGGCACCGGCGCGACCGGCATCCAGGTGATCCAGTCGGTCGGGCAGGTCGCGGAGCATCTGACGGTGTTCCAACGCACCCCGAACTACGCGTTACCCGGGCGCAACCACGCGCTGGGCCCGGAGCAGCAGCAGGCGCTGCGACGTGACTTCGAAAACGTTTGGGAGAAGACGTTCAACCACGTGTTCGCCTTCCCGATGGAGCCGGCGAACCGCCTCGGCGCGCAGGTCGACGACGCCGAGCTCGAGCGCGTCCTGGAAGCCGGCTGGGAGGCCGGCGGCTTCCACTACATCTTCGAGACCTTCGACGACATGCTCGTCGACCAGCGGGTCAACGACGCCGCCTCGGAGTTCGTGCGGCGCAGGATCCGCGCGATCGTCAGGGATCCCGCGACCGCCGAGCTGCTGTGCCCGAAGACGCACCCGATCGGCGGGAAGCGTCCTCCGCTGGGCAACTTCTACTACGAGACCTACAACCGGCCCAACGTGACGCTGGTCAGCGTCCGTGACGACCCGATCCGGGAGATCACCCCGACGGGTCTGCGGACGGGGACCGCGGAGTACGAGTTCGATGTGATCATCTACGCGACCGGTTTCGACGCGATCACCGGACCGCTCGCCAGCATGAACGTGCACGGGGCCGGGGACCGGACGATTGCCGAGCAGTGGGCACGGGACGCGAAAGCCCTGCTGGGCATCGCGTCCCCGGGCTTCCCGAATCTTTTCGCGATCCTCGGGCCGCAGGCACCGTTCGCGAGCCATCCACCGGTGATCGAGACGCAGGTCGAACTGATCGGCAAGCTGCTGGCGCACGCGGTCGAGCAGGGCGCCGAGCGGGTGGAGGCCACCGAGGAAGCCGCCCAGGCCTGGTCGGACCAGTGCGACGCGATCCTGAACGCCACCCTCCTGCCGCAGGGCATGGGAGACCGGCCGTGGTTCCTCGGGGCGAACGTGCCCGGCAAGAAGCCCAGCACACTGTGCTATCTCGGCGGCCTGAGCAGCTATCGCGCCACCGTCGACAAGGAGGCCGACGGCGGCTTCCCCGGTTTCACCCTGAGCAGGTCGCCCGTACCGGCATAGCCGCCCGGTAGAGCCGCCCGGTAAAAACCGGTGCCCCGCCCGGGGAGGATTCGGGCGGGGCACCGGTTTTTCATGTTCTGCGCATCGGATGGTGAACGGCGCGGGAACTGCGGACATCCGGCGGGCATCGGCTTCTCACGTTTTGTGCAGCCCGAGCCCCCTGCTGATGATGAGTTTCATCATTTCGCTGGTACCGCCGTATATTGTCTGTACCCGGGCGTCCGCCCAGGCCCGTCCCACCCGGTATTCCGTGGTGTAGCCGTAGCCCCCGTGCAGTTGCAGGCACCTGTCCACGACATGCTGCTGGGCCTCGGTGGTGTGCAGCTTTATCATGGCGGCCGTGTCGGCACCGAGATTTCCCGCCAGGTGCTCCCGCACCCCCCAGTCGACGAAGACCCGCGCCGCCTTCACCGCGGTGGCCAGCTCCGCGAGCAGGAACGCGCTGTGCTGGAACCGGCCGATCGGCTGGCCGAAGGCGGTCCTCGTCCTGACGTAGTCGAGGGTGTCCGCAAGGACGCCCTCCATTGCCGCGGCCGCCTGCACGGCGATGGTGAGCCGCTCCTGCGCCAGGTTCGCCATCAGGTAGCGCAGCCCCCTGCCCGGCTGCCCGAGCACGTTCGCGTCCGGGACCGCGACGTTGTCGAACGACAGCTCGGCCGTGTCCTGTGCGTGGAGCCCGACCTTGCCGAGGTTGCGGCCGCGCGTGAAGCCCGCCATCCCACGCTCGACGACCAGCAGGCTCAGGCCGCCGCCGCCGCCGTCGCCGTCCGGCTCGGTTCGCGCGACAACGATGACCAGGTCCGCGTGGATGCCGTTGCTGATGAAGGTCTTCGTGCCGTTCAGCAGCCATCCGCCGGGGGTTCGTGCCGCCCTCGTCCGGACGCCCCGCAGATCGCTGCCCGCGCCGGGCTCGGTCATCGCGATCGCGGCCACGAGTTCGCCCGACGTCATGCCCGGCACCCAGCGCACCAGTTGCCCAGGCGTGGCCAGTTCGGCGAAGTACGGTCCGCAGACGTCGTTGTGGACCGTGAATCCCGGCCCGGTGGCGCCGGCGCGGTAAAGCTCGGCGTCGACAACCGTGTTGAATCGATAGTCCGCGCCGCCGCCGCCGTACTCGGCCGGAAGCCCGAGACCCAGCAGCCCGGCCGCGCCGGCCTTACGCCACAGTTCCCGCGGAACGATCCCGTCGCTCTCCCACCGGGCGTGGTGGGGGGTGATCTCCCGGGCCACGAACGTCCGGACCAGTTCGGTGAACGCGGCCAGCTCCGCGTCGTGCTCTCGGACGGGTGCGAAGGTCCCTGTCATGTGGCGCCTCCCAGCGCTGTCCCGGGTGATGCGGCCAGGCAGGTGCGAAGGCCCTTTCAGGTATAACCGGGCCCGCCGTCCACAAGGGCGGGCCCGGTTGGTCCCGCGAACAAACGACGAGAAGGAGG
>NZ_CEVIVD010000010.1:64220-68928 GCF_982290655.1 Protofrankia sp. CiP1_Cm_nod3 | reverse complement strand
GGGGTGGGCCGCGCCGCCCACCGGGCTGTCGGCGCCACCGGGCACGATGAAGCGGGGCCCGGCCAGCCTCAGCACGTCCCGGGCCTCGTCCCGGGTGGACGGTGACACCACCGCCACCGGGCGCCGCCCGTACACCCAGCGGCTTCCCGGCGTCTCCAGCAGCTGCCCGGCCCTAGCCACCGGCGCCGGGAAGTAGAGCGGGAACTGCCGCTGGTGGACGTGGTGCAGGACCTGGACCACCGCGGTGCCCGCGGGCAGCGCCAGCGGGCTGAAGAACGGGATGCCGTTCTGGCAGTCCACCACCGCGTCGACCCCGCGGCGGTCACGCAGCAGCCGGGCGAGGACGGCCGGGTACACCCCGAACGTGCCGCCGCGGCGGTGGATCTCGACGCCGCGGACGGTGGCCGACCGGGCCTGCCCGGCCGGCCGGGCGGTGAGCAGGCTCACCCGGGCGCCGGCCGCGGCGAAGCGCTCGGCCACCGACTGGCAGTAGAGTTCAGCACCACCGGCCTGCGGGTGGTCGAGATCACGCCAGTTGAGGAACACCACACGACGGCCGGCGAGCGCGTCGATCCACCTGCTCAGACTGCCTGTGGGCGCTGCGGTCACGGGCACCGGCGACTCCTTTCACGGACGGGCTGTCGTCAACCTGCTGACGCCGGTGGCGCAGCCCCCGCCCCAGCCCGCGACGATGGTGCCAGATCGCAGGGACCGGACGTCGCTGGGACGCGGGCGGTGGCTTACCGTGGATCAGCGATGCCCGGCAAAGGGCGGCAAAATGGATCCGCGCAAGCGGGGCCGGGCGGAAGGAGACGGGTGACGAACGTCGGACGTGCGGCGCTCGCGCGTGCCCTCCAGGGGCCCGGGGTGCTCGCGGCCGCCGGGTTCGCTGTCAACGGCGGCAACCTGCTGGCCAACCTGGTGTTCGCCCGGGCGCTCGACGCCGCCAACTACGGCGCGCTGGTCGTCCAGACCGGAATCTTCCTGATCCTGTCGATGGGCGGCTCCGCCCTGCAGATCGCGGTGGTGCAGCGGGACACCTCCGCGCCCGGCCACACCCGGCACCAGCGGGGGTTCTGGATCCGCCGGCTGCGTGGCGTCTGCGCGGTCGGGGTGGCCGTCGCCGGTGTCCTCGGCCTGCTGGCCGCCAGGCCCGCGGCGACGGTGCTGTCCTATCCGCATCCGCTGGCGATCGCGGAGGCGGTCGTGGCCGCGGGGGTGTGGGTGTCGCTGTCGGTCGAGCGCGGCCTGTTGCAGGCCCGCCGCTCCTATCAGGACCTGGCCCGCAACTTCGTCCTGGAGGGCGCGGCCCGGATCGCCGTCACCATCGGTCTGATGTTCGCCGGGCTGGGCGTCAACGGCGCGGGCCTCGGCCTGATCGTCGGTATCGCGCTCGCGACCGAGCACGCTCGGCGGCGTAGCGCGCGGACATCACGCAAAGTAGCGGATATCCGGTGTGCGGCCACCTGTGACGAGCGGATCGGCTCCACCGGGCCGATCCTCCTGCCGCCCGTCTCCACGGTGCGCACCAGGCACGCCCTGCGGCGCGACACGACAACCGCGCTCGCCGCGCTCGTGCCGCTGGCCATGCTGCAGAACATGGACGTGGTCATCGTCGGCTGGCTCAATCCCGGCTCGGTCGGGCCGTACGCCGCCATCGCCACGGCCTGCAAGGTACCGGTGTTCATCGGGCTGGCCGTGGCGAACTTCCTGCTGCCGGAGGCGGCCCGCCGCCGGCAGCAGGGCCGTCCCGCCACGGCGGCGCTGCTCGCGGCGGTCGGCTGGGTGATCGCTCCCGGGCTGCTGCTGGTGGCGGTCGGCGCGGTGGCCGCCCGGCTCCTGCTGTCGGAGGTCTTCGGCCCTGAGCTGACCGCGGGCGCGCCCGCGCTGTGGGTGCTGGCGCTCGCCATGACCTGCCTGGCCGTGACACTGCTGTTCACCAACTACCTGCTGGGCGCGGGCCGCCGCGGCGTGGTGGGTGTGCTCGCGGCCGGGACCGTGCTGACCGGCGGTGGACTGATCATGGCTGGTGGGGATCTGGTCGCCACCGCGACGATGGCGCTCGTCTGCCAGGCCGTGACCGTCTCGCTGGCCGGCCTCATGGTGGTGCGGGCGCACTCGCCCGCAGTGCTGGCGATGGCCGCGGGCACGCCGCCGGGCCAGGCGGCCGGCCCGGCGGCGCGGGCCCAGCCGGGCGGGCGGCCCGGCGGCTGGGAGCCGGCTGCCGGCCAGCGATCGGGCAGGTGGCCCCGCCGCGACCCGGCCAGCCTGGTGGGAGGGCATGACCGGGAGACGGTCCGCGAGCCGGAGGCGCTCATCCTCAGCCGCGCCGAGTAGCCGTCAGCGATCGTCTGATCGTCTGATCGTCGATCAGAGCTGGCGAACGTGCCGCTGGGCGGGGATCCGGTGCCACCGGGCCTGCCGGGGCGGTTCCGGGCGGCGCTGAACCGGCCCCAGGCCGAGCCCCAGGCCGAGCCCCAGACCGAGCCCCAGACCGAGCCCCAAACCGAAAGGTAGGTCACCCGACAGGTTTTCCGATCCCGGCGAACCCGGGCCATGCGCTCATCGGACACTAGGAGGCATGCGTCGGGATTCCGTACCGGGGGGGCACACGCCAACACCCGGTGACGTATCCCCTCGTGCCGGTGACCGGCCGGCGGGCCGGCGCGAGCCGGTGGTCCCGCCCCGGGAGTGGATTCCGGTCCGCCTCCGGCGCCGTCCGGCCGCCCCGGCGGAGCGCGAGCCGGCCGTCCCGGTGGCCGTTCCCGCCGCCGTGCCGCCCGCCGCCGTGCCGCCCGCCGCCGTGCCGCCCGCCGCCGTGCCGCCCGCCGCCGCGTCCGCGCCGACGCCTGTCGCCGTGCCGCCCGCCGCCGTGCCCGCGCGGGTCACCGCCAGCGCCGCCCCCGCGCCGTCGTCCCATGGTGCCCACGCGGCAGGACAGGAACACCGGGAGCATCAGGAACGGCGGGAATGCGAAGAATGCCATGAACGTACGGACACCTGCGCATGCCCGGACCGGCCGCGGGCGAAACGGCGGGGCGTGACCCGCCGCTGGGCGGTGGCCGGCGCGACCACGGCGGGGCTGGGCGCGCTCGCCGGCACGGCCAGGCTGCTGTTCGGCACGGAACGTATCTACGATCACGGCGATACCGCCGGCATGGGCGCGCTCGCGCTGTTCGGCGCGCCCGGCAGCTTCGGCGACCTCGACAGCTCCCAGGACGGCGTCAGGGACACCCGGATCGTCACGGTGGACGTGCCCGGCTGGGGTTTCGGCCCCGGTCAGGCCGCCTACATGTCGACCGTCACCTCCGACGGGACGGTTTTCACCGCGACCACGCCGTTCTCGGACAACCAGGCCCAGCCCACCGGGACGGGGATGGAGATCGCGGCGTTCGAGCCCGGCTCGATGCGTTTCACCCGGCTGGTCGTGCCGTCGAGCACCGGGCGGACGCAGCTGCCCCGGGCCGATACGGGGTTCCGTGGCGTCGGCGGCGCCGACGTCGCCGACGTGATCGTGACCGGTTCGGCTCCGGACGAGCGGGTGATGTTCGTCTCGGCCGTGTCGTACTTCGGCTGGGACACGGCGGTGTACGGGGAGCTGCCGGCGCTCGGGCAGATCCGCCGTCCCGCTCCCGGCCAGCCCTGGAGCTACGATCCGACGCGGTCGTGGACGACCGACCAGCTTGCGGCGGCCGCGCCGCCGGAGGCGGCCGCGAACGCCTTTCCGCACGAAGGCCGCGGGGAGCCGCGGTGGTCGCGGGGCCCGGCCGCGATCGGCCGGCTGCCGGCCAGCGGCCACCTGGTGATCGCACAGTACTTCGGGTCCTCGAGCCTGGGCACCGACCAGGGGGCGCTGCTGGTCGTGGACACCGCGGGCCGGGTACGCGCGTCCTGGCAGTACCCGGAGGTCCAGGTCTTCGGCGTGCCGGTGGTGGTCAATCCCCGGGAGGTCGTCACCGACCCCACGTCCACGGCCGGCGACGAGCGCTTCGTGTTGATCAGTGACTGCCGGACCGCTGACAACCGGGTGGTCCCCTTCCCGGTCCAGGAGTTCTCCTATTCGGCGGGCGGCGCGGGCCAGGGGAGCGGGACGATCACTCCCTGTAGCACCGCGGTGCGGGCCGCGGTGGACGGCTCCCGCATGGAGACCGCGTGCTTCGACGACAACGGCACCCTGTACGTCGCCCGCACCCACGCGGACGGGCTGCACGCGGCGACGCTCGCGGTCTATCCGAAGATCGACGGTAACCGTGGCCTGGTCACCCGCACCCCGGCGACCGACGGCTGGCCGTGGCGTAGCTGGGGGGTGCCGAACCCGCCGGAGCATTTCGTGGCGGGCACCGACACGGGCGGCCTGGTCCGCAGCATCGTGTTCGATCCGGCCAGCGGGGCGGTCGTGCTCGCCGGTCTCGACGGCACGGTGCGGGCCGTCCGCCCGTCCGGCCGGGGCAGGCGGATGACGTTTACGGTCGGCCAGCCGATCGACATTGGGCTGCGCCACCTGCGCGGGCCGTCCAGCCGCTATATCGGCCTGCGGCGCGGTGCCGTCGACGTGCGGCAGCGGGTGCTGTGGCTGCCGGTCAACCAGCTGGTCCTGGACGCCATCGCGTGGCCGTACCCGCCGTTCAAGCTCGACCAGTGGCTGATGCGGATCGACCTGCGGGCCGTGCTCACCTGACCGCGCAGCCCCGGCCCGCGCGTCCGGGGC
>NZ_CEVIVD010000010.1:60549-63640 GCF_982290655.1 Protofrankia sp. CiP1_Cm_nod3 | reverse complement strand
GGCGCCGGTCAGGATGTCACGTCGCGGCGCGCGAACAGCACCAGGGTGACCGCGGCCGCGACGGCACAGAAGATCAGGATGCGTATGCCGGCGGTTTCGTAGCCGACCTGGTATCCCCGCGCACCCGAGGCCAGGGCGTCCATGAGCCGGGCGGGCAGCCAGCTCGCGGCCGGGCTGAAGATCCGCGACACCAGCATCTCCAGCGGCAGCGCGTAGGCGACCGCGACCGACACCGCGGCGGCGGGAGAGCGGAAGACGACCCCGGCGAGCAGCCCCAGGGTCGCGTACCCCAGGGACGAGGCCAGCACGTTCAGATAGCCCTTGCCGATCTCCGTCAGGCCGGCGAGGCTGTGCCAGGCGCCGGTGTCCACCCCTCGGATCGGAGCCATGACGAACGACGCGGCCACGGCCACGACGGTGGCCGCGGCGATCATCGTTGCCATGAACGTCGCCAGGGCCAGGCACTTGCCTGCCAGCAGGCGGAGCCGATGCGGCTGGGCCATGAGCTGGTTACGCAGGGTTCCCTGAGTGTAGTCGGCGCCGATGACGGCGGCGGTGACGGCGAGCCCGACCACGCCGAGCAGGATGCTGACGGCCTCCAGCCCCTGCATGACCCCGTCCGGACGGGACATGGCGGGTGCGGTGACGGGCACCCCGTCGTAGTCGCGACGTCCGACTGAGAGCATGGTCAGTACCGCGCCGAGCGTGGCCACCGAGACGACGGCCGCCAACGTGCCGAGGAAGAAACGCGTGCGGCCGAGTTTGATCCATTCGGCCCGCAGCGCCGCGGTCACGAGTCCCGTCCCGAGGCGGTCGATGTGGCGGCCCCGGCGGTGAGCAGCTCAGAGGGAACGTCCGGGGAGCTGCGGCTGCGTGGGATCAGATCCCCGTCGACTCCCCCCGTCGCGACCAGGAACGTCTCCTCCAGCGTGGGCCGGCACGCCCGCAGCGCCCGCAGCGCGATACCGGCGCTCATGGCGATCCTGTTCAGGTTCGCCGCCGAGCCCTCCGGGGCGTGCACGCTGACCGAGCCGTCCGGCGAGCGCTCGGGCGGGTCGACCCGCAGGCCGTGGCCGCCCATCAGGGCGGCCAGCCGCACCGCGTCACAGGGATGCTCGGGAGTCAGGACGAGCAGTGGGTCCCCGGCGGCGAGCAGCTCGGTCACATGGCCCTGGAACAGCAGCTGCCCGTCTCTGATCATCACCAGGTGGTCGCAGATCTGTTCGACCTCCGACAGCAGGTGGCTGGACACGAAGACTGTCATGCGCCCTCCGGCCAGGTCCTTGAGCAGGCAGCGGATCTCGCGGATGCCCGCCGGGTCGAGCCCGTTGGTCGGTTCGTCGAGCACCAGCAGCTCGGGGCGCGGCAGCAGGGCCGCGGCGATCCCCAGCCGCTGCTTCATGCCGAGGGAGTAGGAGGCGAACCGGTCGTCGGCCCGGCCGGCGAGGCCGACCATGGACAGCGTCTCGGCGACGCGTTCCGGGCCCAGCCCGCGCAGCCGCGCCAGCATGCGCAGGTTGGCCCGCCCGGTCAGGCCGGGGTGGAAGGTCGGGCCTTCGATCATGGCCCCGACCTTGGACAGGTAGCCGGCGGGCCGCTCGATCGGATGCCCGAGCACGAAAGCGTGTCCCGCGCTGGGCCTGATCAGCCCGAGGAGCATCCGCAGGGTGGTCGTCTTGCCGGCGCCGTTCGGCCCGACGAACCCGGACAGCGCTCCCATCGGGACGTGGATGTCGATCCCGTCCACCGAGCGCCGGGTGCCGTAGCACCTGGTGAGTCCTTGGCTCCAGATAGCGGCGTCGGCCGGGGGGCAGGGCAGGCCGGTGCGGGCCTGGCGTGGTGATCCCCGTCGCATCCGCGGCGGTCTCGCCGGAGTCTCCGCCGTCATTACGTGGTTGCCTCCTCAGGTCCTTGGCGTCCGGCCCGGGCGAGGGCGGCTGCCCGGCTGGGCCGGCGTTGATGGAGCTTGATGAAACAGAGGGTAACGGATGGAAACGAGTTGTGCTTAATGACGATCGCTCGTTACTTACAGTGGCAAAGAATATGATCTATATCACTTATAGTAAGTAGCGATAGGTAGAGGAAGCCCTTGTCGCAGCGACGCCGCCACGCTCCTGTGCTGCTGTGTTCCCGTGTTTCCGATCGGTCACGCTGGTCGGCGCGTCGGCGCGACCGGTGGTCCGGTCATCGGTGTCCGGCCGGTTCGGCGACAACCGGCCTGGCCATGGATATTCCGTGCGAACGGGCTGTGAGCGGACCGTGAACGGGCCTGGGCGGGCCGTGGGTGAGCCGCGAGTGGGTCTGAGCGGGCCGCGAGAGGCTCGTGAGCGGGCATGACGACGCGTCTCGCTTCGGATGGCGGCATGGCGTGACCGGATGGCGGCGTGGCGCGGCCGGTGCCGTCAGCTCGGGTCGAGGCCGAACAGGCGGGGGGAGAACCACTCGGTGATCAGTGTCAGGGGGCGGCCTGTCCGCATGTCACGCATCCGGTAGGTACGGGCCGGCACCTGGGACTGCGCGCTGAGACCCGGCCCAAGGCAGGTGGCGATGCCGCCGGCCGGCAGCCGTCCCCATGACCGCAGCTCACGGACGATCGGTAGGGCGGCCCGCGTGAGCAGCCTGCCGATCGGCTCCTCGGTGTCGAGCGCGCGCACGACGTCGACCGGCAGCCTGTCGACGATGGCGAGCACGGATGCCGCCCCGTGAACGACACCGTTGTCACCGGTGAGAAGCACCTCGCGGACCAGGAGATCGTCTCCGGGGCTGCCCTCGAGGTCGCGTAACCCGATGTCGGCGTAGGTGTCGCGATGGGCGCGGGTGGCCGCTGCGTGGAACCAGGGGTCTTCGTGGAACAGGGAGCCGCTGTCCCCTCCCCGGGCGTCCGCCGCGTGGCCGCGCTGGCCCGGTACGGTCAGCGGGAGGCGCTGCTGACGGCGCACACGGACGGTGATCCGACGGCCGGTGAGAATTTCCAGTGACGTGGTGGTCAGCCCGTCGCCGCGCAACATCAGCTGCTCGAGCGGGCTGATCCCCAGGGTGCCGGCCGCGGCGACGTCGACGCTGGAGAGCTCGGCGCTGGGGAACACCGTGA
>NZ_CEVIVD010000010.1:34883-60026 GCF_982290655.1 Protofrankia sp. CiP1_Cm_nod3 | reverse complement strand
GGCACTATCGGGCGGCCGGCGCCGTTGTCCTCCGGCCACCGGTGTCGGCCGGAGGACAACGAGTATCCCGGGTAGCCGCGTCTGGGGTTTCCTCAGGCAGGAGCCGGTCGGTGGCCATGGCCGGCACCGGGGCAGTCCGTACACGGTCCGGATGGAGACAGATGATCGAAGTTGATCGGCTGACCAAACGCTACGGATCAGTCGTCGCGGTGGACGGCCTTTCGTTCCAGGTCCTTCCCGGCCGGGTTACCGGATTTCTCGGGCCGAACGGAGCGGGAAAGTCGACAACGATGCGCGCCGTTGTCGGCCTGGACCTGCCGACCATGGGCGAGATCCGGGTCAACGGCAGGCCGTACGCGTCGATCCGGCGACCGTTGTGCGAGGTGGGAGTGCTGTTGGACGCGCGTGCCGTGCACGGCGGCCGCAGCGCGTCCAGCCACCTGCTGTGTATCGCGCGCAGTAACGGCATCAGCCCGTCCCGGGTGAACACCGTGCTGGAAATGGTGGGCCTCGCCACAGTCGCCCGCCGGCGGATCCGCACATTTTCACTCGGGATGTTACAGCGTCTGGGAGTGGCGGCCGCGTTGCTCGGAAATCCGGGCGTGCTTCTTTTCGACGAACCTGTGAACGGCCTGGATCCGGAAGGCATCCGGTGGATTCGCGCGTTGATGAAACAGCTGGCCGCCGAAGGACGGACGGTGCTGGTCTCCAGCCATCTGATGAGTGAGATGGCTTTGACCGCCGACCATCTCATCGTGATCGGACGGGGCCGGCTCGTCGCGGACGCGAGCGTCACGGACCTGCTTTCCCGCAGTTCGCGCAACCGGGTCCGGGTGCGCTCGCCGCAGGCCGGGCAACTGTCAACGCTGTTGGCCCGGGACCTGGCGGGCGTGTGCGTGCAGCCCGGGCCGGACGGGGCCCTGGAGGTGCTGGGGACGGACGCGTCCGCGGTGGGTGAGCTGGCCGCCGCCCACGGTGTCGTCCTGCACGAACTGTCGATCCAGCAGGCCTCCCTGGAAGAGGCCTTCATGGATCTGACCCGGGACTCGGTCGACTACCGGACCGAGCTGGACCCCCTTCCGGCCGCCTCCCCCAACACATCCCCCGGCACACCCACGACCGTCGGATCGAGGCCCTGACACCATGCCCCCGGACGCCGCACCCACACCCGCCATCTCTTCGGACGCCATTTCTTTGGACGTCATCTCTTCGGACATCGCGTCTCCGGACGCCACGTCCTGGGAGCCCACCGGCCCCGTCGACAGCGCATGGCCGGGCGGGCCCGCGGTCCGGCCCGGCCATGCCGCTTCGCGCTGGCCGTCCGCGGCTGCCGGCCGGAGGCCAGCTCTCGACATGTTCGGTAATGCCCTGCGCTGCGAGTGGACGAAGCTGTGGACCGTCCGGTCGACGTACTGGACCCTGTTCGCCGCCTTCGTCCTCACCGTCGGCCTGGCCGCGATCGCGTGTGGGGCGGCTGCCAGCCAGGGCGGGGACGTCGGCGGGGAGCCGGCCGCGCTCAGCCTCAGCGGGATCTTCGTGGCCCAGATCGCGCTGGGCGTGCTCGGCGTCCTCATGATCAGCTCGGAGTACGGCAGCGGAATGATCCGGACGACCTTCGCGGCCGTCCCCAACCGGCTGGTCGTGCTCGCGGCGAAGGCCGCGGTCTTCGCGGGGGTGGTGCTGGCCGGTGCGCTCGTCGCCTGCCTGGCCGCCTTCGCGCTCGGGCAGCTGCTACTGCGGCCGGCCGGCCAGCAGGCCTCGTTCGGTGATCCGGAAATCGTCCGGATCGTCCTCGGCGCAACCGCCTACCTCACGCTGATCGGGCTGATCGGGCTGGGCGTCGCGGCCGTCATCCGCCACACCGCGGGCGCGCTGGGCGTCCTGTTCGGTGTCATGGTGGTGCTGCAGATCGCCGTCCAGTTCCTGCCCGGGGAACTGCAGGAGAACGTCCTGCCCTACCTGCCGGCGACGATGGCCGTCTCGGTCGTCACCGTGAACCCGCCGGCCATGAGCCTGTCCGCCGGGGCAAGCATCGCGCTGCTCGGTGTCTACACCGCACTCGCGCTGCTCGGCGGGGCATGGTCGATGCTCGCGCGGGACGCCTGAGCGGACCGCGCCCGGCTCGTGACCGCGTCGCCGTCGCCGTCCTGCCGCTTCCGCCGCCCCGCCTCGTGCCGCCTGCCGGCCGGCCCGTTCCGCCGCCGCGCGTTCCCGCTCTCTCACGGCACCATGCCTTTTGCTCCGCTGCCGGCCGTCCGGCGTTGCCCCTGTCTGCCCCTGTCTGCCCTGCTGTCGGCCCTGTCGCGTCTGGCCGGTGGGAGTAACGCCGAGGCGGATGGTCGCAACGGCCGGTCGGACGGAAGGATGCTACGGCATCGGGAACTATTCTTCTTCACTTCTTGTTCATAAGAATGAGTCTGCTAGACTCAACAACACTGAGACGATCCCGATCCGGTAATGTTAGTCGTTGCTTGGTAGTTGACCGGTGCAGGGGTCGAGGCTGGAAGGAAGGGAGTAGCCATGAGCACCTACCTGTGGGAGCCGTTCGCTGCCTTCGGTCGGCTGGACCGCGAGTTCCACGAGATCGTCCGCCGCAGCTGGGATGCCTCCGAGCGGGCGCGGGCGCCTCGCCTCGGCTTCGCTCCGTTGGCGGACGTGGTTACCGAGGGCAACGACGTCGTTGTTCACCTCGAGCTTCCCGGTGCCGACATCGAGAAGGACGTCGCGGTCGAGCTGGAGCGCGGCCGGCTGGTCATCCGCGGTGAGCGCGCCGACGGCCGTGAGAGTGACAACGGGCACGTCGTCGTGCGGGAACGCCGGTACGGTGCCTTCCACCGCGAGTTCAACCTGCCGGAGGGAGTGGGTGCCGACCAGATCTCCGCGACCTACGACAAGGGCGTGCTCTCGGTCCGGCTCGCGGGCGCGCTCGCACCCGCCTACGGGACGCGCATCCCGGTCAGCCCGGGCGCGTCCTCGGTGCTGCCGAGCGCCGGGCCGGCTGACAGCTCGGAGAGCCACTCGGACGAGCCAGGGCACACGCCGACGGTCGAGGGCTGACGGTCGAGGGCTGAGACGGACGCCGGCCACTGACCGCGGGTGGTTGACCGCGGCGGCGGCCTGCCGCCCGGTGGCGCCGGGCCGGTCCGCGGCGCCACCGGACCGGCTCATCACCGAGCTGTCACCGCCGTGCCGCGGCCGGGTCTTTCCGTTCCGTGGCGCGGCGGTCAGTCCGTCCGGGTATCCCGGGTGCCCGCCTCCGGGGCGTCCGGGCTGGTGGCGTCCGGGCCGGGGGTGTCCGGGCCGGCGCGGTGACGGCCTGCCGCGTCCGGCTCCGCCGCGGTTCGTCCCGCTTCCATCCGTCCCGGGCTGCCCGGCGCGCGGCGTCGGGTGCCGGCCGCCCGCGGTGGGGACGGAGGCGGGACCATCGGGCCGATGTCGCCGTCCGGTGCCTCGTCGAGGTCGACGATCACCGGCGCGTGGTCGGAGGTGCCCGTGCCCTTGCGGGCCTGCCGGTCGACCCACACCGCGCGTACCCGGTCGAGCAGGTTGTCGCTGGCGAGGAGAAGATCGATGCGTATGCCCATGTTCTTCGGGAACATCAGCGCCCGGTAGTCCCAGTAGGTGAAGACCTGCTCGTCCGGCCAGCGTCTGCGCATGACGTCGACCAGGCCGAGGCCGGTCAGCTCACGCAGCGCCCGCCGCTCGGCGTCGGTGACGTGCGTGGCGCCGGCGAAGGCGGCGGGATCCCAGACGTCGGCGTCGGTCGGAGCGATGTTGAAGTCGCCGCAGGCGATCACCGGGGCGGCCGGGAGGACCTTTTCGACGGACGCGCGAAGCGCGGCGAGCCAGGTGAGCTTGTACGCGTAGTGCGGGTCGTCGACCGCGCGTCCGTTCGGCACATACAGTGACCAGATCCGGATGCCGCCGCAGGTCGCGGCCAGTGCTCGCGGCTCGGGCGCGGGAAAGCCCGGGCCGTCCACGAGCCCGGCCTCGACGTCGTCGAGCCCGAGCCGGGAGAAGATCGCGACGCCGTTCCAGCGTCCGTCACCGTGATGGGCGACGCGGTAACCGCGCCGGAAGAGATCCTCGTCGAAGAGCTCGAGGAAGGCCGCGTCGGAGAGCTTGGTCTCCTGGAGGCACACGACGTCCGGCTGGGCCCGGTCCAGCCATTCGATCAGACGGGCCTGCCGTGCCTTCGCCGAGTTGATGTTCCAGGTTGCCACCCGCACAGCATCCGACGTTAGTCCGTCGACACCGGCGCCGACGACAGTGGTGCCCGTGGACCGGTGTCCGTGGACCGGTGCCCGTGGACCGGTGTCCGGTGTGTGGCGCGCGTGGCGCGTGGCGCGCGGCCCGCGGTCCGGTGCGCGGGCTGGTGGCCGGTGCCGGCGGACAGATCGTCCCCGATCGCTACGATCGGCTGGGACACCGTCCGCGACAGCGCCGCTCACGATGCCGCCCGCTGTGCCGCCAACGTGTGCCGCCAACGACCGCCGGTTGCGAGGGCGCCAGGAGCCGGCGGCCTGCCGAACGTCAGGAGGAAGACCGGATCATGCCCACCACGGCTCCCGACCACACCCGTCCTCCCGGTCACACCCGTCCTCCCGGTCACATCTGGCCTTCCGGTCACATCTGGCCTTCCGGCCACGCTCAGGCTTCCGGCCGAGCCAGGCTTCCCGGGCGTGCCCGGCGCGGCCGGGCGGTCGGCGCGCTGGCCGGCACGGCCGCCGCAGTGGTGATGGCCGTCGGCCTGGCTGGCTGCGGCGCGGTGTCCGAAGAGACCAGGCGAGCCGGCACCGACGCGCTCTGCTCGCAGATCGAGGCCCGGACGGCGGACGTGCGCGCGAGCGTGGACGTGGCCCGGCTGGTCGCCCTGACGGTCCGCGATCTCGCGCCGGACGGGAACGTCCGACAGCTCGCCGACCAGGTGTCGCGCGACCCCGGGAATCTTGAGCTCCGGGGGCAGCTCGCCGACTGGATCGACAACAGGTGCTCAGGGTAACCAGTGCTGACAGCGGCCGATGCCCACGGCGATCAGCCGTCTACGGTAGTTGATCAGTAAGTATCCGTGGCGGTCAGAGCCTTCGTGGCAGCCGGCCGGCCGGCCGGTTCCGCGGTTTTCGCGCTGGACGTCCGCCCTGGTTGGGCTCGGGTTGGTTCGCGCTGGGACGAATGCTGTTGAAGCGCTGTTGATGGCCGGGCCGCTCGTGCGACCATCAGGGCCGTGACCATACCGACCACGCCAACCACACCGGAGAGACCAGCCACACCGCAGAGCGTGTCCCAGGTCGAGGACCTGGTCCTGCTGGAACAGGCCGGGCAGGAACTGGATCTTCTGTTCTTCTGGGGTCACCGGTCACCGCGCGGTGGTGCCCGCGGCGTCGGTACGGGATGCCTGAGCCAGTGGTGGCCGTCCGCCTTCACTGTGAACGGGGTGCGTTACCCCACGGCCGAGCACTTCATGATGGAAGGCAAGGCCCGGTTATTCGGCGATCTTGTTGCCGCGCGGGGCGTTCTCGCCACTTCCGACCCCGCCGCCGCGAAGAAGCACGGGCGGCAGGTCCGCGGCTTCGACGAGACGGTGTGGAACGAGCACTGCTTCGACATCGTGGTCCAGGGCAATGCGGCGAAGTTCTCCCAGCATCCGTCGCTGCGCAACTACCTGTTCGGCACGGGGGACCGCATCCTGGTGGAGGCGAGCCCGCTGGACCGGGTGTGGGGCATCGGCCTGGCCGCCGACGACAGCCGCGCCCACCAGCCCTCGGCCTGGCCCGGGCGCAACCTGCTCGGCTTCGCCCTCATGCGCGTACGCACCATGCTCCGCGACGCCGAGTCCCGCGACTCCGCACCATGATCGCACCCCTCCCCGCCCCCCACGTGTCCCTTTTCGTGGGAACGAGCACGTAAGTGGTTAACGAGTGTGTAAGTGGTTGCTGGGACAGCCACTTACACACTCGTTCGCATGGGCTGAACTCGGAGCGTGGGGACGGTGGGGTTGCTGGTCGGATGGGGTTGCCGGTGGGGTGGTGTGTGGTGCGCACTGGTCGGGGGTCAGTACCTCGGACGCCTTCGGGATCACCCCGCATGGGGGTAGCCGGACGGCTTACGAAGCGGATCAGAGCTGGTCGACGGCGGTGACGCGCAGGACGGCGGTGCCGGCCTCGTCGGAGGCGGCGAGGTCGGCCTCGGCGCTGATGCCCCAGTCGTGGTCGCCGGCCGGGTCGGCGAAGATCTGCCGCAACGCCCAGCGGCCCGGCTCGATGTTGATGATCAGGAATCCGGGGCCGCGGGCGTCGGGGCCGGTCCCGATCTCGTCGTGGAGGTCGAAGTACGGCCGCAGCGCACCCGCCCACCGGTCGGCGTCCCAGCCCGCGTCCGCGTCGAGCGCGCCGAGGTCGTCGTAACGCCGCAGCGCGGCCAGCTCCACCCGGCGGAACAGCGCGTTGCGGACGAGCACCCGGAACGCGCGGACGTTGGCGGTGATCGCGGGGGGCGCCGGGGGTGCGGCGTCGACGCGTACGGGCGGGCCGTCCGGGGTGGGGCTGCGCAGCCGCTCCCACTCGTCCAGCAGGCTTGAGTCGATCTGGCGGACCAGTTCCCCCAGCCATTCGATGAGGTCGGTCAGCTCCTCGGTCCGGGCCTCCTCGGGGACGGTCTGCCGCAGGGCCCGGTAGGCGTCGGACAGGTAGCGCAGCAGCAGCCCCTCACAGCGGGCCAGGCCGTAGAAGCCGACGTACTCGGCGAAGGTCATGGCCCGTTCGTACATGTCCCGCACCACCGACTTGGGCGCGAGCTCGTGGTCGGCGACCCACGGGTGGCCGCGCCGGTACGTCTCGAGCGCGGCGCCGAGCAGGTCGTCGAGGGGCTTGGGGTAGGTGACGGCGTCCAGCAGCTCGAGGCGCTGCTCGTACTCGACGCCGTCCGCCTTCATCTGGGCGACGGCCTCGCCGCGGGCCCTGAACTGCTGGGCGGAGAGGACCTGGCGGGGGTTGTCCAGGGTGGCCTCGAGGACCGACACCACGTCCAGCGCGTAGCCGGGCGCGTCGCGGTCGAGCAGTTCCAGGGCGGCCAGGGCGAAGGGGGACAGCGGCTGGTTGAGGGCGAAGTCGAGCTGCAGGTCGACGGTGAGCCGGACGGTGCGCCCGGTCTCGTCCGGCACGGCGAGCTTCTCCACCACACCGGCGGCGAGCAGCGCCCGGTAGATGGCGATGGCCCGGCGGATGTGCCGGCGCTGGGCGGGCCGGGGCTCGTGGTTGTCGGTGAGCAGCCGGCGCATGCTGGCGAAGGCGTCGCCCGGCCGGTTGATCACGTTGAGGAGCATGGCGTGGCTGACGGCGAAGCTCGACGTCAGAGGCTCGGGCTCGGCGGCCACCAGCCGTTCGAAGGTCGCCGGGCCCCAGGAGACGAACCCCTCCGGGGGCTTCCTGCGGACGACCCGCCGCCGCTTGCGCGGGTCGTCCCCTGCCTTGGCCAGAGCGCGTTCGTTCTCCACGACGTGTTCGGGCGCCTGCACGACGACCGTGCCGACGGTGTCGTAACCGGCGCGGCCGGCCCGCCCGGCGATCTGGTGGAACTCCCGGGCGCGCAGGTGGCGGGTCCGCGTCCCGTCGTACTTGGACAGCGCGGTGAACACGACCGTGCGGATCGGCACGTTGATCCCCACACCCAGGGTGTCGGTGCCGCAGATGATCTTAAGAAGCCCTTCCTGGGCGAGCTGCTCCACCAGCCGGCGGTACTTCGGCAGCATGCCGGCGTGGTGCACGCCGATGCCGTGGCGGACCAGGCGGGACAGCGTCCGGCCGAACCCGGCGGCGAACCGGAAGTCGCCGATCGACCTGGCGATGGCGTCCTTCTCCGCGCGGCTGCACACGTTGATGCTCATCAGCGACTGGGCGCGTTCCAGCGCCGATGCCTGGGTGAAGTGGACGACGTAGACCGGCGCCTGGTGGGTGCTCAGCAGCTCCTCGAGCGTCTCGTGCAGCGCCGTGGTCACGTAGTGGTGGAACAGTGGCACCGGACGCTGCGCGGAGCGGACGACGGCGGTGGGCCGCCCGGTCCGGCGGGTCAGGTCCTCCTCGAACCGGCGGACGTCCCCGAGGGTCGCCGACATGAGGATGAACTGCGTGTCCGCGAGCTCGAGCAGCGGCACCTGCCACGCCCAGCCGCGGTCGGGGTCGGCGTAGAAGTGGAACTCGTCCATCACGACCTGCCCCACGCCGGCGGCGGCCGCGTCCCGCAGGGCGATGTTGGCCAGGATCTCGGCGGTGCAGCAGATGACGGGGGCGGTCTCGTTGACGCCGGCGTCCCCGGTCATCATCCCCACGTTGCCCGGCCCGAACGTGGCGCACAGGGCGAAGAACTTCTCCGACACCAGCGCCTTGATGGGCGCGGTGTAGAAGCTGCGCCGGCCGTGGGCCATCGCGGCGAAGTGCGCGCCGGCGGCCACCAGGCTCTTGCCGGACCCGGTCGGGGTGGCCACGATGACGTTGGACCCGGTCACCACCTCGATGAGGGCCTCGGCCTGGGCGGGGTACAGGGTCAGCCCCTGCTCCCGCGTCCACTCGGTGAACGCGTCGAAGATGCTGTCGGGGTCGGGATGCGGGGGCAGGCGGTCGGCGAGCGTCATGGTGCATCCGATCGTGCCCGACGAACCGGGCCGGACACCGCGCGGGCCGACGACACGACAAGGATCGCCGTACCACAAAGATCGACGTCCTGGCCGGGGTGTGGCCCTGACCAGGGGCGGCGCGCACGAGCGGGTGACCGGGATCGAACCGGCATGGCCAGCTTGGAAGGCTGGGGCTCTGCCATTGAGCTACACCCGCGGGACGTTCCAGAGACTCTACCCCGTAGGATGGAGGAGCAACGCCACGGGGCGTAGCGTAGTGGCTAGCGCGCCTGCTTTGGGTGCAGGAGATCGGGAGTTCGAGTCTCCCCGCCCCGACCGGTAATCTCGGCGCGTCCATCCGATCCACCGCCGCATCAGGAGTTAGCCGCGCCGTGAAGGCCACCAAGGAAACCCTTAGTCCCACCCGGGTCAAGCTGACCGTCGAGGTGCCCTTCGACGAGCTCAAGCCCTCTGTCGACGCCGCCTACCGCAAACTCGCGCGGGACGTCCGGGTTTCCGGCTTCCGGCCGGGCAAGGTGCCGCCGCGCATCCTCGACCAGCGCCTCGGCCGGGGGACGATCCTGGAGGAGGCCATCCACAGCGCACTGCCCCGGTTCTACACCGACGCGGTGCGCCAGGAGGAGGTCGACGTCCTCTCGCAGCCCGAGGTCGACATCAGCTCGTTCGCCGACGGCGCCCCGCTGGTGTTCACCGCCGAGGTGGACGTCCGCCCGGAGATCGCCCTGCCGGAGTACGACACCGTTGAGATCACCGTCGACGCTGCCGAGGTCACCGAGGAGCAGGTCCAGGCCCACCTGACGACGCTGCGTGAGCGGTTCGCCGTCCTCAGGCCGGTGGAGCGGCCGGTCCAGGCCGGTGACTTCATCTCGCTCGACCTGACCGCGACCGTCGACGGGGAGACCGTCGAGGGTGCCGACGCCGCTGGCCTGTCATACGAGGTCGGCAGCGGCGATCTCGTCGAGGGCCTCGACGAGGCGGTCACCGGCGCCGCCGAGGGCGAGAGCCGCACGTTCCGGACCGAGCTGCTCGCCGGGGAGCATACCGGGAAGGCGGCCGAGGTCACGGCGACCGTCCGCGGCGTCAAGGAGCGTGAGCTGCCCGAGCTCGACGACGACTTCGCGACCACCGCCAGCGAGTTCGACTCGTTGGCGGAACTGCTCGAGGACGTCCGGACGAGCCTCGGCCAGGGGGTCCGGCTCGGCCAGCTCAACCAGGCCCGGGAGCGCGTCCTCGACGACCTGATCGAGCGGCTCGACGTGCCGGTGCCGGATTCGGTCCTCGACAGCGAGGTCGAGGCCCGCGAGCACCGCCTCTCGCACGAGCTTGAGCGGCTCGGCCTCGAGCGGGCCTCCTACCTGGAGTCACTCGGCCAGAGCGAGCAGGAGTACCTCGACGAGATCCGGCGGCTGGCCGGGCGGGCGTTGCGCTCCCAGTTCATCCTGGACGCGGTGATCAACGTCGAGCAGATCGGCGTCGAGCAGGGCGAGCTGATGGAGCAGATCATCGGGCGGGCGCAGCGCGCGGGCCTGAGCCCGGAGATCTTCGCCCAGCAGATCTCCCAGGGCGAGGGGCTTGCCGCGATCATGGCGGACACCGTGCGCAGCAAGGCCCTCACCTTCCTGCTGGAGCAGGTGAAGGTCGTCGACACCGAGGGCAACGCGGTGGAGCTGGACCTGCCCCGCCGGCCGGAGCCGGTGGCCGACGATGACGCCGATGCTGACAGCGCCTACTACGACGTGGACGGCGACGTGGACGGCGACGTTGGTGACGACGTTGACGGCGATGCCCACGATGACGACGAGGTGGCCGGTGGCACTCAGGCAGGCCCCGCATCCGGTGTCTGAGCGTCCTGGCAGCTGACCGTCGTCGGGTGGACGAGGATCGTCCCGGCGCCTCGTCCACCCGGCTGGCATTCCGCCGCACCGACTGGTACCCCGCTCTCCGGGGCCCCGGTTGGTCGTCCGTCCGAGGTCTGTATGATACCCCGATGTCCGAATTGATCAGATTTCGGACTGGCCGGCCCTCACGCCCAGCGCGAACATCGAGCGTGAACTCCCGGAACCGACGCGAGTCACAGATAGTGTCGAGCCGGTCAGATCAACCGCCGCCAGCGCGAGGAAGCCGAGGAGCTAACCGTGAGTGATATCGCAGCCCCGAGCCTGGCAGTCCCGCAGCTGCGCTCGCCGGGGCAGGGTGGGGCCAGTTTCGACGAGCAGGTCTTCAACCGTCTGCTGCGCGAACGGATCATTTTCCTGGGCTCGGTGGTCGAGGACCAGATCGCCAACACGATCTGCGCCCAGCTCCTGCTGCTCAACGCCGAGGATCCGAACCGGGACATCTTCCTGTACATCAACTCTCCCGGCGGCTCGGTCAGCGCCGGCATGGCGATCTACGACACCATGCAGTACGTCGAGAACGACGTCGCCACGGTGGCGCTCGGCCTTGCCGCGTCGATGGGCCAGTTCCTGTTGTGCGCGGGCACGGTGGGCAAGCGCTACTCGCTGCCGCACGCGAAGATCATGATGCACCAGCCCTCCGGCGGTATCGGCGGTACCGCGTCCGACATCGCGATCCAGGCCGAGCAGATGCTCTACACCAAGCGGATGATGCAGGAGCGGATCGCGTTCCACACCGGCCAGCCCATCGAGCAGATCGAGCGGGACTCCGACCGCGACCGGTGGTTCACGGCAGAGGAGGCCAAGGACTACGGCTTCGTCGACCACGTCGTCTCGCGGGCCCGCCAGGTCCCCAGCGAGGGCCCGGTCAGCTAGAGCCAGCCGAGCCGGGCCGGTTCAGGCGGGCGTCGACCGCCTGAACCGGCCGACACCTGCCCGGCCACCGCCGGGCCGGCTCGAAGAACCCGCGGGACGCTCGGCCCGCACCGTCGACATCTGCCACCGATCATCACAAGCCGTCGGGGAGGCACCCGGACATGAACCAGACGATCACCGGTCAGGGCGACATCAGCCGTCAACCCGTCAGCCGATACGTCCTGCCGCGCGTCATCGAGCGGACCAGCCGGGGCGAGATCGCTCTCGATCCCTACGAGAAGCTCCTGCGTGAGCGCATCATCTTCCTGGGTGTGCAGATCGACGACACGTCCGCCAACGACGTGATGGCGCAGCTGCTGTTCCTGGAGTCCGAGGATCCGGACCGCGACATCTCGATCTACATCAATTCGCCGGGCGGGTCCTTCACCGCGCTGACGGCGATCTACGACACCATGCAGTTCGTCCGGCCCGACATCCAGACGATCTGCATGGGGCAGGCGGCATCGGCCGCGTCGGTGCTGCTCGCCGCCGGCACCCCGGGCAAGCGTTTCGGGCTGGAGAACAGCCGTATCCTGCTGCACCAGCCGTCCGGGCAGGGCGAGGGCCAGTCCAGCGACCTGGAGATCCAGGCCCGGGAGATCCTGCGGATGCGCGCGCTGCTGGAGCGGATATACGCCCGGCACACCGGCCGCGGCGAGGAGGAGATCCGCCGGGACATCGAGCGGGACAAGATCCTCAGCGCGGCCGAGGCCAAGGAGTACGGGCTGATCGACGAGGTCATCTCGACGCGCAAGACCTCCCGGCTGGCGGCCACTCAGTCGGCCACCCGCTGACGGCTGCGGGCGCGGCGAAAACCATGACCGCCTTGCTTCCGCCCCCCGGAGGACCGGGGGAGCCCGGCACCGCGCGGGCTCCGGGCCGGCCCCGCCGGCCCGGAGCGCCGCGCCTTGCCGGCTGCCCGGGGGTGCGCGCAAGGCGTGCGGTCGTGTCGCTCCCGGCTGTCCGTGGGGGCCTCCGGGGCTGTTTCCCCGCGATGTCAGGGGTGTATCGGGCGGCGGGTGATCAGAGGGCCGGCCGGCCGGCGCGGTGGCGGCCGTGCGCACGGCCTGCCTGGGCGCAATCCGTACGGCGCGGGCGTCTGGGGATGTGGCCGCCGGACCGTAGGCTGATCCCCGCGAGCCGCGCGATAGAGCTCTCACCGGGCGTCTGTACGGGGTACGGTCCCCACACGAGGATGTGACGGCCATCAGCCCGATGTCGCCGGCCATGTGCAACAGTCGGTAACGCGGGCAGGATAGTAACAGACAGGCGACGACTGGGCGGCCAGACCGCCCCTGAGCTGCAGGCGACACCATCGTCTGGACGAAGGGACTGAGTCCTCGGTGGCACGCATAGGTGACGGCGGCGACCTGCTCAAGTGCTCGTTCTGCGGCAAGTCCCAGAAACAGGTGAAGAAGCTCATCGCCGGGCCGGGTGTCTACATCTGCGACGAGTGCATCGATCTCTGCAACGAGATCATTGAGGAGGAGCTGTCGGAATCCTCCGATCTCAAGTGGGACGAGCTGCCGAAGCCCCGCGAGATCTACGAGTTCCTGGACAGCTACGTCGTCGGCCAGGAGCAGGCCAAGAAGACCCTTTCGGTTGCCGTCTACAACCATTACAAGCGGGTCCAGGCCGGGGGTGCCGGCGGCGACGCCAAGGGTGACGTGGAGCTCGCCAAGAGCAACATCCTGCTGCTGGGGCCCACCGGGTGCGGCAAGACGCTGCTCGCGCAGACTCTCGCCCGGATGCTCAACGTCCCGTTCGCGATCGCGGACGCGACGGCGCTCACCGAGGCCGGCTATGTGGGCGAGGATGTCGAGAACATCCTGCTCAAACTCATCCAGGCCGCCGACTACGATGTCAAGAAGGCCGAGACCGGCATTATCTACATCGACGAGGTCGACAAGATCGCGCGTAAGTCGGAGAACCCGAGTATCACCCGGGACGTCTCCGGCGAGGGGGTTCAGCAGGCGCTGCTGAAAATACTGGAGGGGACGACCGCGAGCGTGCCGCCCCAGGGCGGTCGCAAGCACCCCCACCAGGAATTCATCCAGATAGACACCACAAACGTCCTGTTCATCGTCGGTGGAGCTTTTGCCGGGCTTGACCGTATCATCGACTCGCGCGTCGGCAAGAAATCCCTGGGATTCCGGGCGGTTCTGCACGGGAAGGACGATCCGGACGCCGCGAACGTCTTCTCCGACGTCATGCCGGAGGACCTGCTCAAGTACGGGATGATTCCCGAGTTCATCGGCCGTCTGCCAGTGATCACCAGTGTCTCGAACCTCGACCGGGAAGCGCTGATCCGCATTCTCACCGAGCCGAAGAACGCACTGGTCCGGCAGTACAAGAAACTGTTCGAGCTGGACGGGGTCGACCTCGACTTCACCGCGGACGCCCTCGACGCGATCGCGGACCAGGCGATCCTGCGCGGGACCGGCGCCCGCGGGCTGCGCGCGATCATGGAAGAGGTCCTGCTGTCGGTCATGTACGACATCCCCAGCCGCAAGGACGTCGCCCGGGCCGTGGTGACGCGCGAGGTCGTCCTGGAACACGTCAACCCGACGCTGGTGCCGCGCGACCGTGACGTCACCTCGTCCAAGCGGACCCCTCGCCAGGAGAAGTCGGCCTGAGGTGGGAGCGGACGACAACCGGACGGGCGGCGGCGGGGCGGACGACGGCGGCCTCGCCCGGGTCGAGAAGGCCCTGGCCGGACGTTTCCCGCACCGCATGCTCCCGGACCTCGACCGCATGCGCGACCTGGTCGATCTGCTGGGCCAGCCGCAGCGGGCCTACCCGTCGATCCACCTGACCGGGACCAACGGCAAGACCTCCACCGCCCGGATGACGGACTCGCTGCTGCGCGCGTTCGGGATCCGGCCCGGCCGGTACACCTCCCCGCATCTGGAGAGCGTCACCGAACGCATCAGCCTGGACGGCCGGGTCGCCGCGCCGGAGGTCTTCACCCGGGCCTACGACGACGTCATCGCCTACGCGGAGCTCGTCGACGGCCGGCATCCGGAGAAGGTCACCTTCTTCGAGCTGCTGACCGCGATGGCCTTCTCGGCGTTCGCGGACGCGCCGGTCGACGTCGCCGTCATCGAGGTCGGGATGGGCGGGACCTGGGACGCGACCAACGTCATCGACGCCGGGGTCGCGGTCGTGACCCCGGTCTCCATCGATCATCCGGAGCTCGGGGACACCCCGGAGGCGGTGGCCGCGGAGAAGGCCGGGATCATTCACCCGGGCGCGCTCGTCGTGCTCGCCCAGCAGCCGCTGCCGGCCGCCGAGGTGCTGCTGCGCCGGTGCGCCGAGGTGGGGGCGACGGTGGCGCGGGAGGGGCTGGAGTTCGGGGTCCTCGGCCGTACCATCGCCGTCGGCGGCCAAATGATCACTATTCGTGGTCTCGGTGGTGTCTACGAGGACCTCTTCCTGCCCCTGTACGGGCAGCACCAGGCCCACAACGCCGCGTGCGCGCTGGTGGCCGTCGAGAGCTTCCTCGGCGGCGGCCGGGAGCGGCTGGACATCGAGGCGGTGCGGGCCGGCTTCGCCCAGGCCGACTCCCCGGGGCGCCTGGAGGTGCTCCGCCGCTCACCCACGGTGCTGCTGGACGGCGCGCACAACCTCGCGGGCGCGCGGGCGCTCGTCCAGGCGCTGGACGAGGCGTTCGGCTTCGGCCGCCTCGTCGGCGTCGTGGGGATACTCGCCGACAAGGACGCCGCCGGCATCCTCGCCACCCTCGAGCCGGTGCTGCACGACATCGTCGTCACCCAGAGCGGGTCACCGCGGGCGATGCCCGTGGACGACCTGGCGGCGGCCGCGGTGGACGTCTTCGGCCCCGACCGGGTGGAGGTCGCCGCCCGTCTGGACGACGCCCTCGACGCCGGTGTCCGGCTGGCCGAGCGGGACGGTGACCTCGGCGGTGCCGGGGTCGTGGTGACCGGATCGTTGGTGACGGTGGGTGAGGCTCGCCACCTGTTGCGCCGCTGACGGGTAGGTTGGCCGGCAGGCGTTGACCAACGGACGCCGGCCGGCATCTGTTGGTCGATGGATGTCGGCCACGGCGGATGTTGGCCGACAGATGTGTGCCAGCGGATGCGGGCCGACAGATGCGGACCGACAGATGTTGGCTGACGGATGTCCGTTGGTAGATGTTGCCGGTGGGCCGGACGTGGCGTGGCGGTGGATAACGTGGCGTGGCGGTGGATAAGGTCCACAGCAGCCGCCGGAGGACCGCGGCTGTCCACGCGAGCAGCTATGAGCAGCTATGAGAAGGAGTTCCGTGTCCGTCGAACGCACCCTCGTTCTGGTCAAGCCCGATGGCGTCAGCCGTGGCCTCGTCGGCGAGGTCGTCGGCCGGCTGGAACGCAAGGGGCTGACCCTGGTCGCCCTTGAACTGCGCACCCTTCAGCGCTCGGTCGCCGAGACCCACTACGGCGAGCACGCCGCCAAGCCGTTCTTCGGCGAGCTGGTCGACTTCATCGTCTCCGGCCCGCTGGTCGCGCTGGTGGCCGAGGGCCCGCGGGCGGTCGAGGCGGTGCGCGGCCTGATCGGCGCCACCGACCCGGTCAAGGCCGCCCCGGGATCCCTGCGCGGCGACTACGCCCTGGAGATCGGGCAGAACCTCGTCCACGGCTCGGACTCGCCCGAGTCCGCCAAGCGCGAGATCGACCTGTTCTTCCCGGGGCTCAGCTGACAGCCGGCCCCGCCCGGCCCGGGGAGCCGTTCCGGCCCTGAGGACGCGGAACGGGTGTGGCTGCGTCGGTGTGGCGTGCCGGTGGCGTGCCGCCCGCCGGCACGCCACACCCGGCGGACGGGTCCTGTTCCGTGCAGGTCTGGTTCACGCGGGTTACATTCGTGAGGGTTACGTAATGTTGTTACTCCGGGTGCCTTCATCGGGTTGTCTCGGGTAGCATTCTTGCTACTCCGAGTGTTAGAACTGATCCTACGGGCCGGGGCTGACAGCCCCGGTGGCCCGGCGTGGTGCGTGAACCGTCGCGCGCCACGTGTCCCGCACACCCATGGCAGGCTCGAGGGGCCCGGTTCACGCTCTTTGGTGTCTGCAACAGCGTCTCTACTGGATTGCCGGACTACTGGACTAGTGGATGGGGCCCGTCGAACAAGCAGTGGACACGAGATCGTTACGGACACCGCCTGCCTTGTACACCCCGCACACCCTGCGTGCGCACCCAGACCCCACACCCGGGAAGGCCGGCATCCGACGATGTCCAGTTCGCTGTCGTTCCTAGGCCGTGACATGGCCGTGGACCTTGGCACCGCCAACACCCTCGTCTACGTCCGTGGCCGCGGAATCGTCCTGAACGAACCCAGCGTGGTCGCGATAAACACCACCACGACGGGCATCCTCGCCGTCGGCACCGAGGCGAAGCGGATGATCGGCCGCACGCCCGGCAACGTCGTCGCGATCCGTCCGCTCAAGGACGGCGTCATCGCGGATTTCGACACCACCGAGCGCATGCTGCGCTACTTCATCCAGAAGGTCCATCGGCGCCGGCACTTCGCCAAGCCGCGGCTGGTCGTCTGCGTCCCCTCCGGCATCACCGGGGTCGAGCAGCGGGCGGTGAAGGACGCCGGCTACCAGGCCGGCGCGCGCAAGGTCTACATCATCGAGGAGCCGATGGCCGCGGCCATCGGAGCCGGCCTGCCGGTGCACGAACCCACCGGCAACATGGTGGTCGACATCGGCGGCGGCACCACCGAGGTGGCGGTGATCTCCCTCGGCGGGATCGTGACCAGCCAGTCCATCCGGACCGCCGGGGACGAGCTGGACACGGCCATCATCTCCTACGTCAAGAAGGAGTACTCGCTCATGCTCGGTGAGCGGACCGCGGAGGAGATCAAGATGGCCATCGGCTCCGCGCACAAGATGTCGGACGAGCCGAGCGCCGAGATCCGCGGCCGGGACCTGGTCTCGGGCCTGCCCAAGACCATCGTCGTCACCGCCGAGGAGATCCGTAAGGCGATCGAGGAGCCGGTGAACGCGGTCATCGACGCGGTCAAGGTCACCCTCGACAAGTGCCCGCCGGAGCTCTCCGGCGACATCATGGACCGCGGGATCGTGCTGACCGGTGGCGGAGCGCTCCTGCGCGGCCTGGACGAACGCCTGCGCCACGAGACCGGCATGCCGATCCACATAGCCGACAACCCGCTGCACTCGGTCGCGATGGGCTCCGGCAAGTGTGTGGAGGAGTTCGAGGCGTTGCAGCAGGTACTCATCTCCGAGCCCCGTCGCTGACCGTCCGCGGGTACGGGGGTTCTCTTCAGGTACGGAGGCCGGTGGTGGGACGTGACACCCGGCGTTCCCGCGTGATCATAATCGTGTTGCTCGTCGTGGCCTTTACCCTGATCACCATCGACTACCGTTCGAGCGAGCGCTCGTCGGGCGTGCGCGGTGCCCTGCGCGAGGTGTTCGGCGGGGTCGAGGGGGCGGTCACCGCGGTGACCCGTCCGGTCGGGCGCACCCTGTCCGCGCTGGCCCATCCCAACCGGTACCAGAAGCGTGCGGACGCCCTAGCCGCGGAAAACGCCGAGCTGCGCCGGCGCCTCGCCGAGGACGACGAGGTGCGGCGGCAGGCCACCGAACTGTCCAGCCTGCGGCTGCTCGCCGACCACGGGCAGTACACGATCATCCCGGCCAGGGTCATAGCGATCGGTGACATCACCGGGACGGACTGGACGGTCACGATCAACGCTGGCAGCGCCGACGGCGTCACCCCGGACAAGCTGGTGATCGACAACGACGGGCTGGTCGGCACCGTCCTGACCGCCACCGCCCATGCCGCCGTGGTACGGCTGGTGTCCAGCCCGGCCAGCCACATCGGCGCCCGGCTGGAGAACACCAGGCTGCTCGGCGCGGTGGCCGGCGGGGGCACTCCCGGCAGCCTGGCCTTCACCCTCTACGACGCCACCCTCCAGGTGAAGACGGGTGATCGCCTTGTGACGTTCGGCAGCAACGACTATGCCGGTGGGGTGCCGATCGGTGTCGTCACCAAGGTCCTGGACTCCGGCGGGGGGCTCTCGCGCTCGGCCGAGGTCACCACCTTCGCGGCCCTGGGCTCGCTGGACCTCGTCGGCGTTGTCGTCGGCCGGCCCGCCGCCGATCCGGGCGACCGGCTGCTGCCGCCACGCCCGGTGCCACCGCCGGCCGCCGCGCCGCCGGCCGCCGCATCACCGGCCGCCGCATCACCGGCCGCCGCATCACCGGCCGCCGCGACGGGCCGGTCGCCGGCCACCGCGTCGCCGTCGCCAGGCACGCCCGCGCGGATCTCCCCGACAGCGACGCTCGCCCCCGCGGCGAGGACGTCCACCGGCTGAGGCGGGATCATGTGGGACACGGGTACGCGCGCGGCCGGGCCGCGGGGCAGGATCATCGTGGCCACCGTCGCCGTGATGGCCGTCCTGATCGTGGTGCAGGTGTCCGTCATCGCCGCGCTGCGCCTGCCGCTGGGCAGCCCCGACATCATCCTGATCGTGCTCTGCTTCGTGGCGCTGTGCCAGGGGCCCGTCACCGGCGCGGTCGTCGGCTTCAGTATCGGCCTGCTCGCGGACCTGCTCTCCACGCACGTCCTCGGCCAGACCGCGATGGTCTTCTCGCTGGTCGGGTACGGGGTGGGGCTCGTCGGGGAGGAGACCGACCGGTCGGCCTACCTGCCGCTGGCCGTCGCCGCCGGCGCGTCGGCCCTCGGGACGGCCGGGCACGCCGCGATGGCCGGCATCATCGGCCAGCCGAGCCTGACCGGTAGCCAGACGCTGCTGCGCGTGCTCGGCGCGGCGCTCTACGCGCTGGTCCTGACTCCGGTCATCTTCCCGCTGGTCACGGCCGGGCTGCGGCGCCTGCACAGGGAGCAGCCGTGATCAGGGGGCGGGCGAGGCGGCCGGGCCCCCTGGAGGAGTCCCTGGATGACCGCATCCGGGTACGGCTGGTCGTCCTGCGCGTCCTGGCGGTCTCCCTGCTGATCACACTTGGTGCCCGGCTGTGGACCCTGCAGATACTCAACGGTGATCACTACCGCCACCTCGCGGAGACGAACCGGGTCCGTGAGGTCGTCACCCCGGCGATCCGTGGCCTGATCGTGGACGACCAGGGGCAGCCCCTTGTCCGCAACCGGACCTCCCTGGTCATATCGGTGAACCGGTCGGTCACCGACCGGCAGGAGGACTCCGGACAGGCCGTGCTGGAGCGGCTGTCGGACGCGATCGGGATGCCCGTCGCCGACATCAGTGCGCGTATCCAGTTCTGCTCCGCCACGGTGAAGCCGCCGTGCTGGAACGGCTCGCCCTACCAGCCGGTCCCGGTGGCCAAGGACGTCTCCGCGCAGCAGGCGCTGGCGATCATCGAGCATCCCGACCGGTTCCCCGGGGTCTCGGCCGACCTGCAGGCCGTGCGCGAGTACCCCCAGGGCTCCCTGGCCGCGCACGAGCTGGGGTATCTCAGCCCCGTCACCCAGAAGCAGCTCGACGCCGACGGCGCCAGCAAGGGATACCACCAGAACAGCCTGGTCGGTGTCGCCGGGCTGGAGAACACCTACGACGCGGACCTGCGGGGCGCCGACGGCGTGCAGCGGCTCGAGGTCGACCGGTTCGGGCGGGTCGCGGGCACCGCGTCGGCCACCGCGCCGAGCAGCGGTGACAACCTCGTGCTCTCGCTCGACATCGGTGTCCAGCAGGCGGTCGAGCAGACCCTGCGCAAGACCCTGGACTCCCTTGGCGGCGGGCAGGCGCGCACCGCCTCCGGCGTCGTGCTCGACGCGAGGACCGGCCGTGTGATCGCCATGGCGAGCCTGCCCTCCTACGACCCGTCGGTCTTCGTCGGGGGCGTCTCCGAAGCCGACTACCAGGCACTGTCCGACCAGGCCAACGGGATTCCGCTGCTGTCGCGGGCGTACCAGGGCTCGAGCGCGCCCGGGTCCACGTTCAAGCCGGTGTCGACCCTGACCGCGCTGACCAGCCTCGGCGCGTCGGCCACCAGGAAGTACGACTGCGCGCCCACCCTGCAGATCGGCACCCAGACCTTCCACAACTTCGAGGGGTCGTCCGCCGGGCCGATCACCCTCCATCAGGCCCTGGTCATCTCCTGCGACGTCATCTTCGACCAGTTCGCCTACGAGGCGTGGCTGGCCGACGGCGGGCTGCGCAACGGCCGCGGCCCGTACCGGGAGCCCAACGAGTACTTCGTCAGGATGGCCCGCGCCCTGGGGTTCGGCAGCCGCACCGGCATCGACCTGCCGGGCGAGACGGCCGGGTCGGTCGTCGACCGGGCCGGCGCGAAGGAGATCTGGGAGGAGCTGAAGGACTCCTACTGCCGCCGGGCCCGCAACGGCTACCCGGAGGCCACCGACCCGGCCAAGGCCGAACGCTTCCGCCAGTACGCCGCCGAGGCGTGCGTCGACGGCTACCTGTACAACGGGGGCGCGGCGGTCCAGTTCGCGATCGGGCAGGGGCAGTACCTGTCGGTCAGCCCGTTGCAGCTCGCGGCCGCCTACGCCGCCATCGCCAACGGCGGGACGCTGTACCAGCCCACCCTGGCCAAGGCGGTGATGGCCCCGGACGGCCGCGTCGTGCGGACCATCGAGCCCAGGGCCGCCGGCAGGCTGCCGGCCGCGCCCGACACGCTGGCCTACCTCCGCGAGGCCCTGCACGGGGTGACCAGCGAAGGCGGCGGGACCGCGACCGGGGTGTTCGCAGACTGGCCGAACGACACCATCCCGGTCGCGGGCAAGACCGGTACCGCCGAGGTGGAGGGCTCCGGGGACACCTCCTGGTTCGCCTCGTTCGCGCCCGCGAACGACCCGCAGTTCGTCGTTGTCGTGACCATCCCGGACTCCGGGACCGGCGCCGAGTACGCGGCCCCGGCCGTGAAGGCCATCTACCAGAGCATCTACGGCATCGGACGCCCCGCGGCGTTCGCCGGCGGCAGGCCGCCGTCCCAGCTGCCCCGCCTCAAGCAGGACGGGACGTTCGCCGCCGACACGGCTCCCGAGCCGGCCCCCGGCACAGCGGCCCCCGGTGCGGCCGTCCCCGGTGCGGCTGCCCTCGGTGCGGCTGCCCCGGGCACGGCTGCCCTCGGTGCGACTGCCCCCGGTGCGGCCGCGGCGGGTACCGCGGCGGCGCCGGCCGCCGGCCTGTCGGGTATCTCGTTCACCGGCCGGTCCACCGGCGCTGTCGCGGCGGCGGCGCCCGCGGCGGTCCCGGGCGCGGTGGACGCCGCCGCCCGCGGGCCGCCCGCCGTCCCCGCGCATCCCGGGGCTCCTCCCAGCGCTGGTTCCGGCTGGCGTCGAGGGCTCCCGGGCCACCCGCTCTTCTATCGGCGATCATGGATGGAGGGTTCATGACGAGCCCGACGGCCCTGCGTTCGTCCCCGGTCCCACCGCGCGGCCGGATCGGCCAGCTGCGCGACCGGGCGTCGGGCCGGCACTCCCCGCTGCGCCGGCTGGACTGGCCACTGCAGATCTGTGTGATCATGTTGTCGGTGCTCGGGGCGCTGCTGGTGTGGTCCGCCACCCGGCAACGCGAGACCGAGAGCGGCGGCGACCCGCAGATATTCCTCAAGCGCCACCTGCTCAACCTGGCCATCGGGCTGGTGCTCGCGGGTGTGGCGACGATCGTCGACTATCGCATTCTGCGGGCATACGCGCCGTTCGTGTACCTGGGATCGCTGCTCGGCCTGGTCGCCGTTCTGCTGGTGGGCTCGACGATAAACGGGGCGCACTCCTGGATCGTCCTGCCGGCCGGTTTCCAGCTGCAGCCCTCGGAATTCGCCAAGGTGGCGCTCATCCTCGGGATGGCGATGGTTCTCGGGGAGAAACACGACGACCGCGACACCGGCATCCGGCTCAGCCCCGGCCACCAGGACGTCATTCTGGTGCTCGCGCTGGCGGCCGTGCCGATGGCGCTCATCATGATGCAGCCGGACTTCGGCACCGTCATGGTGTTCGTGTTCGTCATTCTCGGCATGCTCGCGGTCAGTGGCGCCCCGAGCAGGTGGGTGATCGGGCTTATTCTGTGCGGGATCCTCTTCGGCGGGGCCATCCTGCAGTTCCATCTGCTCAAGCCGTACCAGGAGGCGCGGCTGACCGAGTTCGTCCGGGACAACCAGAACACCTCGTCGACCGGCTACAACGTCGACCAGGCCATGACGGCGATCGCCAACGGCGGCCTGGCCGGCCGCGGCCTGTTCGGCGGGACGCAGACCCAGGGCCAGTTCGTGCCCGAGCAGCAGACCGACTTCGTCTTCACGGTCGCCGGGGAGGAACTGGGCTTTCTCGGTGCCGGCGGGGTCCTGGTGCTGCTCGGCGTGGTGCTGTGGCGGGCCCTGACGATCGCGTTCGACTCCGGTGACACCTTCGGTACGATGATCGCTACCGGGGTGGTGTGCTGGTTCGCGTTCCAGATGTTCGTCAACATCGGGATGACCCTGGGGGTCATGCCGGTGACCGGGCTGCCCCTGCCGTTCCTGTCCTACGGGGGGTCGTCGATGTTCGCCAACCTGCTGGCGGTCGGTCTGTTGCAGAACGTCCGGCTACGGTCCCGTTCAGACCCTTACGCCCTGTGATGACCTGGTGAGGCTGGCCCGGTGGATCCGCCGCTGACCGTGTTCATCGGTTGCCGGCAGTGTTCGGTGGTTGCCGATGGTGTTTGTCGGTCGCCGACAGCAGCCGTCCGTCGTCGGCCGTGTCGCTGGCCGGCTTGTGTGCCGTAGGCTCGCGGACATGTCCGGACAGTCGCTGTTCCCTCGCCTGGAACCGCTGTTGCCGCGGGTCCGCAAACCCGTGCGCTATCTCGGCGGCGAAGGAAATTCCCAGGTCAAGCCCTGGGCGGACGCGCTGGTTCGCTGGTGCCTGATGTATCCCGACGCCTACGAGGTCGGCCTTCCCAACCAGGGCGTCCAGATCCTCTACGAGATCCTCAACGAGCAGCCGGACGTCCTGGCCGAACGCACTTACTCGGTCTGGTCGGACCTGGAGGAGCTGCTGCGCGAGCACGGCATCCCCCAGTTCACCGTGGACGCCCACCGCGCGGTCGGTGACTTCGACCTGCTGGGGGTGAGCTTCTCCACCGAGCTCGGCTACACCAACCTGCTGACCGCCCTGGACCTCGCGGGCATCCCGCTGCACGCCGCCGACCGGGACGAGCGGCATCCGGTCGTCATCGCGGGCGGGCACGCGGCGTTCAACCCCGAGCCGGTCGCGGCCTTCGTCGACGCGGTCGTCCTCGGTGACGGCGAGCAGGCGGTCCTGGAGATCACCGATGTCGTCCGCGCCTTCAAGACCGCCGGCCGGCCCGGCGGGCGGGCGCAGCTGCTCCTGCGGCTGGCCCGGCGCGGGCTGGTCTACGTGCCGTCCTGCTACGACGTGGACTACCGGCCGGACGGCCGGATCCGCGCGGTCACCCCGAACCGTCCCGGGGTGCCGGCCCGGCCGGCCAAGCACACCGTGAGCAACCTGGACGCCTGGCCGTACCCGAAGGCGCCGCTGGTCCCGCTGGCGGAGACCGTCCACGAGCGGATGAGCGTGGAGATCTTCCGCGGCTGCACGCGTGGCTGCCGCTTCTGCCAGGCCGGGATGATCACCCGTCCGGTCCGGGAGCGCAGCATTGACACCGTCGGCGAGATGGTCGCCCGGGGCCTGGCGGCCTCCGGGTTCACCGAGGTCGGGCTGTTGTCGCTGTCCAGCGCAGACCACAGCGAGATCGGTGAGATGGCCAAGGGCCTGGCCGACCGGTACGAGGGCACCCACACCTCGCTCAGCCTGCCCTCGACCCGGGTGGACGCGTTCAACGTCACACTGGCCAACGAGTTCTCCCGCAACGGCCGGCGCAGCGGGCTGACCTTCGCCCCGGAAGGCGGCTCCGAACGGCTGCGCCGGGTCATCAACAAGATGGTCAGCGAGGAGGACCTGGTCCGCACGGTCAGCACCGCCTACGCCCAGGGCTGGCGGCAGGTGAAGCTGTACTTCATGTGCGGCCTGCCCACCGAGACCGACGAGGACGTCCTGGCGATCGCCGGCCTCGCCCGCGAGGTGATCAGGGCCGGGCGGCGGGCCAGCGGGCACCGCGACATCCGCTGCACGGTGTCGATCGGCGGCTTCGTGCCCAAGGCGCACACACCGTTCCAGTGGGCGGCCCAGGCCTCCCATGAGGTCACCGACGCCCGGCTGCGGCTGCTGCGCGACGCCATCCGCGGCGACCGGGAGGTGGGGCGGGCGATCGGTTTCCGCTACCACGACGGCCGCCCGGGCGTGATCGAGGGTCTGCTCGCCCGCGGTGACCGCCGGGTTGGCGCGGTGATCGAACGGGTATGGCGCGACGGTGGCCGGTTCGACGGATGGAGCGAGCACTTCTCCTTCGAGCGTTGGGAGAAGGCCTGCGCCGCGGAGCTGGAGCCGTTGGGGGTCTCCCTCGACTGGTTCACCACCCGTGAGCGCGACGAGCGCGAGGTACTGCCCTGGGACCACCTGGACTCCGGCCTCGACCGTGACTGGCTGTGGTCGGACTGGCAGGAGGCGCTGCGCGGCGCCGAGCTGGACGACTGCCGCTGGACCCCCTGCTACGACTGCGGGGTCTGCCCGGCCATGGGCACGCAGACCCAGATCGGCCCGACCGGCCGGACCCTCCTGCCGCTCGTGTCGACCGGGCCGGGCCGGACCGGTGGCCCCGGTGCCCCCGACGGCCCCGGTGCCCCCG
>NZ_CEVIVD010000010.1:24559-34858 GCF_982290655.1 Protofrankia sp. CiP1_Cm_nod3 | reverse complement strand
GCCCCCGACGGCCCCGGTGCCCCCGACGGACTCGGGAACCCGGGTGGCCCCGGCGCCTCGGACAGCGCCGGCAGGACAGCCGATGCCGCGGCGTCCTGAGGGCCCGCCCCCGCCACCGGTCGTCGCGCGGGTGCGGGTGCGGTTCGCCAAGCGGGGGCGGTTGCGTTTTCTGTCCCACCGGGATGTCGCACGGACCTTCGAGCGTGCCCTGCGGCGCGCGGGCGTCCCGATGGCGTACTCGGCGGGCTTCAGCCCGCATCCGCGCATCTCCTGGCTGGGCGCCGCCCCCACGGGCGCCGCCAGCGAGGCCGAGTACGTCGAGCTCGCCCTGGCCGAGCACCGCCAGCCCCGGGCGCTGGGGGAGGCGCTGGACGCGGCCCTGCCAGCCGGGCTGGACGTGGTGGCCTGCGCGCAGGCGGCCGCGACACCGCTGGCGGAGCTGGTGGACGCGTCGCACTGGTGGATCCGGCTGCCGGGTGTCGCGCCCACCGCGTTGGCCGCCGCCGTCGACGTGCTGCTCGCCCGTGACCTGGTGGAGGTGGAGCGGGTCACCAAGGACGGACATCGGCGCTTCGATGTCCGTCAGGCAGTGGTCTTGATGGTTTGCCGTGCGGAGAACGACACGTGTGCGATACTGGATACGGTTGTGCGGCACACGACGCCCGCCGTACGACCCGACGACATGCTGACCGCCCTCTGTGTGGTCGCCGGCCTCCGGCCGCCAGTACCACCCGAACCACTGCGGCTCGGGCAAGGTCGGCTGCTGGCGGATGGCACCGTGGCGGATCCGCTCATGCCGGACCGCGACGACGCGGGACGACTGGTCGGCCGAATCGATGCGTGATGCAGGGTGTCGCAGGATTCGCCGGTGGTACGCCGCCGGACCGAGACAGTGGTTCCTGAGCGGTCGCGACTGTGACAGCAGCGCGCCCGGGGACCCCGAGAGGCTTCATAACCCGTGCCCGAAGACATTTTGACAGGCTCCGATGAGACACTCATCACTCGTCCAGCGCCGAGACGGCGGCGCGCCGCCGGACGATCAGCCGGACCTCCGCCCGAGCTCCTGACCGGGAACGGGGCCGCAACCGCCGCTGACATCAGCGCGCAGGCCCCGGCCGGGTCACCCGAGCCACCCGGTACGCCGTTGCCACCGGACGAACCGGTAGCCGTCGGCGACGTGACCAGCGAGGACGTGACCAGCGAGGACGTGACCAGCGAGCCGGCCGCCGCGACGAACAATCCGCCAGAACCGGCAGCCGCGCTGTCGACGGCAGCGCCGTCGGCACCGGCTCGGCCGGCTCGGTCGGCTGAGCCGCCGGTAACAGAGCCGTCGGTAACGGCGGCGCAGCCGACGGCCGTCCAACCCACCGGTTCCGAGCGGTCGTTGCCGGCCGCGTCCGAGCCTGATCCGTCCCTTTCTGATCTTAGTGGTTCCGCGGCCACGCGGGCCGGCGGACCGCGGACGTCGGCGACCGGCGACGCCGCCCCGGCCGCGAAGCCACGGCTGCGCCGTGGCCGGGCGGTCACGGCGGTGACCTTCCAGGCGCCCGAACCCGCCGCGATCGAGCTGGTGCAGCGCCGCCGCCGTGAGTCCTCGCCACCTGCCAGCGACACCTTCTCGTTCGGTGCCGACAGGGTGAACGGGGACGCCGTGAACGGCTCCGGCGAAGTGGCCACCGCCGCGGCCGGCCCGTCTGCCGATACCGGTGGGGACCGGCGGTACGCGCGGTCCGGGCCGGGGCCGGCCGTTGGCGCCGGCCCGCGCGTCGACGAAGATCCCGAGCCCGAGCCGGAGCTCGCCGGATACACCGATGTCGACGCGCCGACGGCGGCCGATCTGGCGGCCGACGACGGCGACGGCGACGGCGACGGCGACGGCGGTTCGACGCGCCGGCGCCGCCGTGGCCGGCGGGGACGCGGCCGGGCTCGCGCCGACGAGGAGACCGACAACATCGACGAGCTGGACAGCGCCGCCTTCGACGGGGCGCCCGGCCGTCCCGACGAGGACGGCCTGGACAGCACACCCGGTTCCGGTCGCACCGGGGCCGACGACCCACGGCCGGCGGCGGACCGGGAGCCGGCGGACCCCGATGAGCCCGCGCGGCCCCGGGCCGGGCAGGCCGGCCCGGCCGGCGGGGCCCTTGAGGAGGACGAGGCGCTGTCGGGCACCTCGCGCCGCCGTCGCCGGCGCCGGCGACGCGACGGCTCCGGGTTCGTCGACGACGCCGCTCCCGACGACCCGCCGGTGACGGTCGTGCACGTGCGCGAGAGCCGGGCCCGCGACGACGAGGCCCGTCGGGCGAACGAGGTCCGCGGGGTCAGCGGCTCGACCCGGCTGGAGGCCAAGCGGCAGCGCCGGCGGGAGGGCCGGGACAGCGGCCGGCGCCGTCCGCCGATCGTCACCGAGGCCGAGTTCCTCGCCCGCCGGGAAGCAGTCGAACGGCGCATGATCGTCCGCAACGCCGGTGACCGCACCCAGATCGCGGTACTTGAGGACGGGGTGCTCGTCGAGCACTTCGTCACCCGGGCCAGTTCCTGGTCGTACGCGGGCAACGTCTACCTCGGCCGGGTCCAGAACGTGCTCGCGAGCATGGAGGCGGCGTTCGTCGACATCGGCAAGGGACGCAACGCCGTCCTGTACGCCGGTGAGGTCAACTACGACGCCAGCGGGCTCGACGGACGGCCCCGCAAGATCGAGCAGGTGCTGAAGTCCGGCCAGCCGATCGTCGTCCAGGTCAGCAAGGACCCGATCGGTCACAAGGGGGCGCGGCTGACCAGCCAGGTCAGCCTCCCCGGCCGCTACCTGGTCTACGTGCCGGACGGGCAGAACGCCGGGATCAGCCGTAAGCTTCCGGACACTGAGCGTGCCCGCCTGAAGGCGATCCTGAAGAAGATCACGCCGGAGGACGGGGGAGTGATCGTCCGGACCGCCGCCGAGGGCGCCAGCGAGCAGGAGCTCGCCCGGGACGTCGCCCGCCTGTCGGCCCAGTGGGAGGACATCTGCCGCAAGGCGGCGAAGGCCAGCGCACCGGCGCTGCTCTACGGTGAGCCCGACCTCGTGATCAGGGTGATCCGGGACATCTTCAACGAGGACTTCGCCGAGCTGGTCGTGCAGGGAGCGGGAGAGGCCACGATGATCGAGGACTACGTCGACATGGTGGCGCCGGACCTGCGTGACCGG
This sequence comes from Protofrankia sp. CiP1_Cm_nod3, assembly GCF_982290655.1. Lineage (NCBI taxonomy): Bacteria > Bacillati > Actinomycetota > Actinomycetes > Frankiales > Frankiaceae > Protofrankia > Protofrankia sp. CiP1_Cm_nod3. The sequence continues at coordinate 31,677 of NZ_CEVIVD010000010.1, read as the reverse complement.
GTCCGCCGGCATGCCGGCCGGGTCGACGTCTTCGACGAGTACCGGGTCGACGAACAGCTCGCCAAGGCCCTGGAGCGCAAGGTCTGGCTGCCCTCGGGTGGCTCCCTGGTGATCGACCGCACCGAGGCCATGACGGTCATCGACGTCAACACCGGCAAGTTCACCGGCAAGGGCGGCAACCTCGAGGAGACGGTCACCAAGAACAACCTCGAGGCCGCCGAGGAGATCGTCCGCCAGCTCCGGCTGCGGGACATCGGCGGGATCATCGTCATCGACTTTATCGACATGGTGCTGGAGAGCAACCGCGAGCTCGTCCTGCGGCGCCTGACGGAGTGCCTCGGCCGGGACCGCACCCGCCACCAGGTCGCGGAGGTGACCAGCCTCGGGCTGGTGCAGATGACCCGCAAACGGGTCGGCCAGGGACTGCTGGAGGCGTACAGCGAGCCGTGCGCGCACTGCGGCGGCCGTGGGGTGATCCTGCACCTGGACGGCGCGTCCGCGCCCGCGCGGGGCGGCGCGCCAGCCGACCCGCCGGTGCCACCGTCGTCGGCAGGCAGCGCGCCGTCGGGCGCGGTGGCAACGGCTGGCGCGGCATCGGGCGCCATCGCCCCGGATGCCCAGCCGCCCGGGGCGGCCTCGGCCGCTGCCGTGCCCCCAGCACCCGGCACCGAGCCCGCTGACAGCACAGCTCCCGGTACGGAGACCGTTCATGACGCGGCCGTTCATGACGCGGCCGTTCATGACGCGGCCGGCCACGACACGGCCGGCCACGACACGGCCGGCCACGACACGGCCGGCCACGACGGCCCGGCCAACGGCCCGGGGCCGTCGTCGAACGGATCCCGGTCATCGGGAGCGCGTGCCGGACGTCGGCGTGCCTCGCGGGCGGTCGCGCCGCCCCAGGAGAGCGCGCCGGGCGACCTGGAGACGGTCGGAGGCGCGGCCCGCGAGAGCTGACCGGTCGCGCACCGCGGGATCCTGGCCCGTGACCGGGATCCCCGGCCTGCCGTCGGCAGGGATTCTTCCGCCGGCGGCTTCCGGCTGCCGGTGTGGCTGCCCGGCCGTGGTTTCAGTGCCGGCCGGCGGACGCGTCCGCCACCGTCCGGTACGACCGCACCGGCTCCCGGCGGACGAAGTCACCCCGCTGGCGTTCGCGCAGCAGCGCGTCCAGGACGGCCCGGGACCGCTGGAGCGCGCCGTCGACGGCGTCGCTGGCGCGGTGGCTGTCCCCCATCTGCAGGGCGTAGGAGGCGACCACCAGCGCCTGGACGACGTCGTCCTGGGCGCAGAGGGTGTCGCCGTCTGAGTCGCCGTCGGGGTCGGGGCCGGGGCCACCGTCGCTCTTCTCGGCCTTCCCGCTCCTTGCGGCCCAGGTCCTCGCGGTTCCGCTCCTCGTGGCGCCGGTCCTCGTGGCGAAGCCGCCGGCCGTGGTCAGGCCGCGGGCCTGCACCGCGAGCCAGCACGCGGCGCCCGCCGTGCCCAGCGCCCACAGGGCGCGCAACGCGGTGGGAAGGCCGATCAGATCGTTGACGGCCACCCCGGTCACGGTCGTGATGACGACAGCGGACGCCGCGATCGTCGCCGACCGGCGCGGCGGGTCCGTGGCGTGGGCCGCGGCCACCAGCGGCCACCCGGCGGTCAGGACGGCGGCGACCGTCACAGCACCAGCGCTCCAGATCACGACCTGCCACCCCACCCACCCCACCGTGCACCCCCGTCTGGCTGGCGTTGCCGCGACGGCTGCCGGTCCGGGCAGCCACCCCCAGAGTGGATGGTTGCGTGCCCGTGAGCGGACCGCCATGGTTCATCCGTGCCATGGCGGGATGCGTCTGGTGGGTGGGTGTGGGCGCGTCCGCCGCGGGCCTGTCGCGCGGGCCGGCGCCGGGCCGGTACATGCCGTTCCGAGGCTTGCCGGCATTCCGGGGGCTTGCCGGTGTTCGAGGGGCTCGCCGGCATGGTGGTAATGTCGTGGCGGTCCGCGTCGGTGTCGGTGCGGCCGGCCAGCGGCCGGTTGAACGGCTGACCAGCGGCCGGTCCCGGCTGGCCAGCGGCGTTGTGGTTGGCCGACGGTGTTAAGGTAGTGCAATCAGGGCCGGGTGCGGGGTGTTTTCGCCGCGCCAGTCAGAGCCCCTGAGGGTGGCGGTGTCCGTCAGCGGTCGCGCCGTCTTGTCCTCGGGTGCTCCAACGCCCGTCCGACTTCAGCAAGGAGAACCGGTGTACGCGGTCGTGGCCAGCGGCGGCAAGCAGCACAAGGTCGCCGTCGGCGATGTCGTCGACGTCGAGCTCGTTCCGGGCGAGCCGGGTGCGGCCGTCAATCTGCCCGCTCTTCTGCTTGTCGACGGCGACGTGGTGACCCACGACAGGGACGCGCTCGCGTCCGTCGAGGTGACCGCCGAGGTCGTCGAGATCGTCAAGGGTCCCAAGATCAGGATCCACAAGTTCAAGAACAAGACCGGCTACCACAAGCGGCAGGGTCACCGCCAGAAGCTGACCCGCCTGCGGGTGACCGGTATCGAGACCGGGAAGGCCTGAAGCGACATGGCGCACAAGAAAGGCGCGAGCTCGTCGCGCAACGGCCGCGACTCGAACGCCCAGCGTCTCGGTGTGAAGCGTTTCGGCGGCCAGTATGTCAACGCCGGCGAGATCATCGTCCGGCAGCGTGGCACACACTTCCACCCTGGTGGGCAGGTCGGCCGCGGTGGCGACGACACGCTGTTCGCGCTGGCCGCCGGGCATGTCCAGTTCGGTACCCGGCGGGGCCGTCGGGTCGTCAACGTCATACCCGCCGAGGAGCTTCTGTCCGCCTGATCCAGGCGGGTGTTGCCGGTCGGCCGCGGTTGAGGAAAGCAGCGGTGCGGTGCCCACCTTCGTTGACCGCGTCGTCCTCCACGTCACCGCGGGTGATGGTGGGCATGGCTGCGCGTCGGTCCACCGGGAGAAGTTCAAGCCGCTCGGTGGGCCGGACGGCGGCAACGGCGGCCGGGGCGGTGATGTCATCGTCCGGGTCGACCCGGACGTGACCACCCTGCTGGACTTCCACTTCCACCCGCACCAGCGGGCATCTGGTGGGCGGCCCGGCCAGGGCTCCAACCGGCACGGCGCCGACGGCACCGACCTCGTCCTGCCCGTGCCGGACGGCACCGTCGTCCTGCGGCCGGACGGCGAGCAGATCGCCGACCTTGTCGGTGCTGGCAGCTCCGTGGTCCTCGCCCGTGGCGGGCGCGGCGGGCGGGGCAACGCCGCGCTTGCCTCCAGCCGGCGCAAAGCCCCCGGGTTCGCGGAGCTCGGCGAGCCGGGGGAGCAGCTCGACGCCGTCCTCGAGCTCAAGACCGTTGCCGACGTGGCGCTGGTCGGTTTCCCCAGCGCGGGCAAGTCCTCGCTGGTGTCGGTACTCAGCGCCGCCAGGCCGAAGATTGCTGACTACCCGTTCACGACGTTGGTGCCCAACCTCGGCGTGGTACAGGCCGGCGACAACGCGCCGTACACGGTGGCCGACGTCCCCGGCCTCATACCCGGCGCGAGCACCGGGCGCGGCCTCGGCCTGGAGTTCCTGCGCCATGTCGAACGCTGCTCGCTCATCGTCCACGTGCTCGACTGCGCCACCCTCGAACCCGGTCGCGACCCCCTGACCGACCTGGACGTGATCGAGTCCGAGCTCGCGGCCTACTCGACGGACCTGTCCGACCGGCCGCGCGCCGTCGTCCTCAACAAGATCGATGTTCCGGACGCCCGCGAGCTGGCGGAGCTGGTCACCCCCGAGCTCACCGCCCGTGGGCTGGACGTCCTCGCGGTGAGCAGCGCGACCCGCGAAGGCGTGCGGGCGCTCTCGCTCGCCCTGGCCGAACGGGTCGCCGAACATCGTGCCGCGCGGCCGCCGCAGGCGTTCCAGCGGGTCGTCATCCGGCCCCGCGCGGTTGACGAACCCGACTTCACCGTGCGTGCGCATGACGACGGGTTCGTCGTGGCCGGTGCCAAGCCGCTGCGCTGGGTCCGGCAGACCGACTTCAGCAACGACGAGGCGATCGGCTTCCTCGCCGACCGCCTCGCCCGGCTGGGGGTGGAGGCCGAACTCGCCCGGCTCGGCGCGGAATCCGGCGTGGCGGTCACCATCGGTGACGTCACCTTCGACTGGGAGCCGCAGCTGAGCCGCCGTGGCGGCCGGATCATCGATGATCATGAAGATGGGGCGGCCGGGCCGGAGTCGACCCTCGGCCCGCGGGGCAGCGACGACCGGCTGGTCACCTCCACCCGGCTGACCCGTGCGCAGCGGCTCGCCAGCCGGGCCCGCGGCCGCGAAGTTCTCACCGACCAGAACGCCGGCCCGTACGGCCCGGACATCACCGACGACCTTGAGGCCCCCGACCTTGAGGCTCCCGACATTCTCGACCTGGACAATCCAGGCGGCCTCGACCGTTCGGGCGGCCCTGACCGTTCCGGCAGCTCCGATGGCCGGGAGGACGAGCTCGAAGCGTGACAGACCGTGATTTCGTGCTGCGGGCCGACCGGGTCGTGGTGAAGGTCGGCTCGTCGTCACTGACCACCGCGGCCGGCGGTATCGACGGCGACCGCGTCGACGTCCTGGTCCGGGCGCTCCTGCCGCGGGCCGGCCGGCTGGTACTGGTCTCCTCGGGAGCCATCGCCGCCGGGCTCGCGCCACTGGGCCTGACCCGCCGCCCCCGGGACCTGGCGACCCTGCAGGCCGCGGCCAGCGTCGGGCAGAGCATGCTGGTGCACCGGTACGCGACCGCGTTCGGACGCGCCGGCCACCAGGTCGGCCAGGTGCTGCTCACCGCCACCGACGTGGTGCGCCGCACCCACTACCGCAACGCCCGGACCACCCTCGACCGGCTGCTGGAACTCGGCGTGGTCCCCGTCGTCAACGAGAACGACGCGGTGGCCACCCAGGAGATCCGGGTCGGTGACAACGACCGCCTCGCCGCGATCGTCGCGCATCTGGTCTCCGCGGACCTGCTGGTCCTGCTCTCGGACGTGGACGGCGTCTACGACGCCAACCCTCGGCGCGGCCCGGCCACCATGATCCGCGAGGTCCGGACGGACGCCGACCTCGACGGGGTCGGCACCCGGGGCACCGGCAGCGCCGGCGTGGGCGTCGGCGGCATGGCAACCAAGATCGACGCTGCCCGGATGGCGGCCTCGGGCGGGGTCACGACACTGATCACCTCGGCGGCGAACGCCGCCACCGCGCTAGCCGGCGCCGAGGTGGGGACGGTGTTCCACCCCAGCGGCCCGCGCCGCGCGTCCCGGCTGCTGTGGCTGGAGCACGCGACCACCCCGCAGGGCCGGCTGTTCCTCGACGACGGGGCGGTGAACGCGATCGTGAACCGGCGGGTGTCGCTGCTGCCTGCCGGGGTCACCAGGGTCGACGGCGACTTCGTCGCGGGCGACCCGGTGGACCTGGTCGACCCGTCCGAGCGGCCGGTCGCCCGCGGCCTGGTCGCCTACGACGCCACGGAGCTGCCCGGGATGCTGGGCCGCTCGACGTTCGACCTGGCCGCGGAACTCGGCTCCTCCTACGAACGAGAGATCGTCCACCGCGACGACATCGTGCTCCTCCAGCGGAGACCGTAGGCAGAAACCGTCGTCACCACGACGTTTTCCACCTACGGCTGCCGCCACCGTAGGTGGAAAACGTCACGGCGGCACCGGTTTCCACCTACGGCTTGCGCGTTGAGGGCCAGCTCAGATGGTGGTGCGTACGTGGCTGCCGTGGGGCTGTTTGATGACGGTGATCTGGGTGGGGATGCGCTGGCGCAGGTCCGCGACATGGCTGACGATGCCGACCAGGCGGCCGCCGGAGCGCAGGCTGTCCAGGACGTTCATGACCTCCTCCAGGCTGTCCGGGTCGAGGCTGCCGAAGCCCTCGTCGATGAACAGCGCGTCCATGGCCTGGCCGCCGGACTCGGCGGTGACCACGTCGGCGAGGCCCAGCGCCAGGGACAGGGCGGCCTGGAAGGTCTCCCCGCCGGAGAGGGTGGCGGTGTCGCGCCGCCGGCCCGTCCAGGCGTCCTCGACCAGCAGGCCGAGGCCGGCCCGCCGGCGCCGGTCCCGCCGCTCACCGCTGTCGTGGACGAGGGTGAACCGGCCGCCGCTCATCGCCGCCAGGCGTCCGCTCGCCGCCGCCGCGACCTCCTCGAGACGGGCGGCGAGGACGAAGCTCGACAGCGGCATGCCGTGACGGTTGCCACCACGGCCCGTGGCCAGCTCGGCGAGGCCGCGCAGTTCCGCCGCGGCCTCGCGCAGCGGTGGTACCGCGGCGAACGCGGCGGCGAACGCGGGCACCAGGTCGGACAGCCGCCGGGCCCGGTCGCCGGCGCGCGCCGCCTCGGTGAGCGCCGCTTCGTGCCGCTGCCGGGCCGCGAGCGCCTCCGCCTCCCGTTCGGCCACCGGTGCCGGTGTGTCCGGATCAACGGCCAGCTGGGGGCTGGCCAGCTGCGAGCGCACCGTGACAAGATCGTCGCGATAGGCCGTCAGACGTGCCTCGGTGCCGAGGATCCAGCCTTCCTCCCGGCAGGCGGCCTGGGCCGCGGCCACGTCCGGGAAGCCGGCGTCGTGGGCGTCGTGGCCGGCGCCGGTCGCGGCGCGGCGGTACTCCTCCTCGGCCAGGGCCGTGGCCGAAGCGGCCGCGTGGCAGTCGGAGTAGGCGTCGGCGAACTGGGCGACCTCGCGTTGGCGGGCGGCCAGCCGCCCGACGTCCCGCAGCTCCGGCGGCAGGCTGGCCCGCTGCCGTTCGGCCCGGGCCCGGCACTCCTGCGCTCGGGTGCGGGCGAGCTGCTCACCGGCGGTGTGGCCGGCCAGGTCGGCCGTGGCCCGGGTCTCCTCCTGACGGGCCCGCTCAAGCGCCCGTTCGGCGGCCGGGAGGTCGTCGGCCTGCGCGGCGAGCGCCTCGGCCCGGTCCGCCAGGCCGGCCGCGGCCTGCTCGAACACGTCGACGGGGAGCACAGCGGGCAGGTCGGGGCCCGCGGGCAGCTCTCCCAGCCGCGCGACGCCGACCACGGCGTCGTGGTCCACGGGCCTGTGATCGACGGTCCTGTGATCGGCCTGGCCGGCGGAGCCGTAGGTGGCTCCGTGGCCGGCGCTCCCGTGGCCGGTGGCTCCGT
>NZ_CEVIVD010000010.1:15857-23960 GCF_982290655.1 Protofrankia sp. CiP1_Cm_nod3 | reverse complement strand
CGCTGTGCTCGCGGGCGCTGTGCTCGCGGGCAGCGGACCTGTCGGCGGGGTGTTCGCCGTGGTCGGTGCGCCCACCGCCGTACCCGCCGGACCCGCTGCGCCGGCCGCGCCGGCCCTGTCGCCGGCCGGGCCGGAGCCGGCCGGGGATGCTGTCCGCGCCGGGGCGCCCGGGCCAGCGGGCCCGGGGACGCTGGCGGCGGGCCCGGGCCCGCTGGCGGCGGGATCCACCTGGTTGGCCAGCGCGCGCGTCAGCGTGCGGATTCGTTCGTCGAGCCGGTCGGTGTCGCGGCGGGCGTCGGTGGCCTGCGCCGTGAGCCGGTTGGCGACGGCTCCGGCCGCGAGCTCGTCGTCCTTGCTGACATGGTCCGCGCGGGCCTCGGCCGGGTCGGGATGCGCGAGGGATCCGCAGACCGGGCAGGGCGAACCGGCGACCAGGGCGGCGCTGAGCTCCGCAGTGATCGCGTCGAAGCGTTGCTGGCGGATGTCACCGGCCTGCTCGCGGGCCAGTCGCGCGGCCTGCTCCACGTCGTGCGCATGGGTGAGGGCCTGCCCGCGCCGGCGCACGGCGGCGGCCAGCTCGGCAGCCATCCGTGCCTGCTCGCGCGCGCCTGGCAGGGCGGCCGCGGCGGCCCTGGCGCGGCTGTGCCCGGCCTCCAGAGCACGGCGCTGTTCCGGCAGTTCGGCGCGCAGGTAGCCGGTGAGGGTGGCGACGGCGGCCGCGTGCGTGTCGGCGTCGATGTCGGCCGCCGTGGCGGCGTCGTCGTCCGCGTCGGCGGCGGCCAGGATGTTCGCGAACTGCTCGAGGCGTCCCATGTCGGTGTGGGCGACCCGGGCCAGCCGGGCCAGCTCGTCGACGTCGACGTCGTGCCGGGCGCCGAGCAGTTCCAGGCAGCGGCGGGCGGCGTCCTCGGCCAGCCGCGTCCGGGTCAGCTCGTCCGCCCGCTCCCGCACCTGGTCCAGGGCGCGGCGGACGGTGGCGGCGCGGCGGGCGGCGGCCAGCTCGGTGGCCAGCTCCTCGGTCGCCGGGAGCTGCGCCTCGAGTGCCGCCAGCCTGGTGTCGAGCGCCCGCCGCTGCCGTTGGCGTTCGGCGAGCCCGCGGGCGAGGTCGAGCGACCCCTCGGCCTGCTGGCGGGCGTCGGCGGCCGCTCCGGCGTGCCGCGTGGCCGTGCGGGCGGCGGCGTCCGCGGCCGCGGCGAGCCCGGCGGCCCAGTCGGCGTCGGCCTCGAGATCGTCCGGTTCGGTGGCTGAGGCGGCCTCGGCGGCCCGGGCCGCCACCCGGGCGAGGTCGCCGCGCGCGGCGGCCAGCCGCTCGCCCGCGATCTTGGCCTGGTCGGCGAGCCACTGTTCGGCGTGCTCGAACCGGCTGACGGCGAACAGGCGCTTGAGCAGCCGTTCCCGCGTGTCGTGGTCGGCCTGGAGGAAGTCGGCGAAACGCCCCTGCGGCAGCATGATCACTTGGAAGAACTGCTCGGCGGTCATCCCGAGCAGCCGGCCGATCTCGAGCCCGACGTCCTCGTTGCGCTGGGCGACAGCCTCCCAGCCGGTGTCGGTCCGGCGCCTGAGCAGGGCGGTCGGGTTCACCCGGGAGCTGCCCTCGCCGCCGCGCCGGGGCCTGTCCCAGCCGGCTGTACGGGTGATCTGGTAGCGCTGCCCGGACACGCTGAACTCCAGCCGGACCTGTGGCTGGGCGTCCGCCTCGGCATGGTGGGAGCGCAGGTCCTTCGCGCGGGCCCGCAGCCCCGGGACGACCCCGTAGAGTGCGAAGCCGAGCGCGTCGAGCAGCGTGGTCTTCCCGCCGCCGGTCTCGCCGCACAGCAGTACCAGGCCGCCGGCCCCCAGCCGGTCGAAATCCAGCTCGACCTTCCCCGGGAAGGCTCCGAAGGCGGTGAGTTCCAGCCGGTGCGGGCGCATCAGGCCGCGTCCTCGGCCCGGCGGGCGTCGTCCAACGCCGCCTGTAACAGGGCCCGTTCACGCTCGCTCGATTCGGAGCGCACATGGGCGACGAACGCCTCGGCCACCGCGAGATCGGGACGCCCGTGGACGCGCCGGCCGTAGGTGAGCTCGTCGCCGGTGGCGTCGAGCGCGGGCTCGTGACTGAGGGTGAGAGCGAAGGGGAAGCGGCGTTGCAGGGCCGCCATCGCGTCCAGCGGGCGGACCGGGTCGGTGAGCACCACCGAGACGAAGTCGGCGGTGTGCCGTTCGTAGTCGGCGGTGGCCATCAGCTCCGCGAGCCGGCCGCGCAGCCGGGCGAGGCCGCGGTACACGGGGACCGGGATCTCCTCCAGCCCGCACAGGCCGTCCGCGTCGATCTCCACCAGCAGCGACGACTTGACGTCGCCCGCCTCGGAGAACGAGTAGGGCAGCGGCGAGCCGCTGTAGCGCAGGCCCTCGTCCAGCGCCTGTGGCCGGTGCAGGTGCCCGAGCGCGGTGTAGGTGACCCCGTCGAAGAGCTTCGCCGGGACGGCCGCGAGCCCGCCGACGCTGATGTCGCGTTCGCTGTCACTGCCCTGGCCGCCGCTGACCCAGGTGTGGGCGCAGACGATGCTGCGGCCGCCGCGCCGGGCCCGGTCGGCGTGCACGGCCCGCATGGCCCGGCCCAGCGTCGCGGCGTGCGACAGCGCCCTGCTACCACCGGTTACGACCGGATCATCCCTGCTCGAAGTCACAGTGTCACTATTCGTGCCCGTTGTGTCATTGGACGCCACCGGGCCATCGCTTTTCGCGTCCGTTGTGTCTCTGTTGTCTATTGCCGCACTCGTGCCGCCGGGGTGGGGCCCGTCGTAGCCGCCCGGGGCGGGAAGCGCCGGCAGGGCGTCGACCACCGCCGCCGGCTCCAGGTAGGGGAGCGGGTAGACGTGGACGGGCCCGTGCCCGTCCTCGACGGTGACGGGGGTGGCGATGGCGGACACGTCCGTCCTGATGCGCACCCGGGGGTCGAGCAGCCCGGCCTTGTCGCCGAGACGGGCGCCGGCGTCGTGGTTGCCGCTGATCACCACCACGTGCGCGCCGGCGTCCCGCACCCGGGACAGCGCCTCGTCGAACAGCCGCATCGCCGCGACCGGCGGGATGGCCCGGTCGTGGACGTCCCCGCTGACCACGACGAGGTCGACGCGTTCGGCCCGGACGACCTCGACGAGATGGTCGACGAAGGCGGCCTGCGCCGCCAGCAGGTCGAACCGGTGGAGGGTACGCCCGAAGTGCCAGTCGGATGTGTGCAGCACGAGCATGTCAGCACGGTAGGACGCGCCGCCGGCGCCTCCGCACGCGGGTACGGTTTGCGTGCGTGCCCGTCCCGCCACGGAAACCGTGACCGCGTCGCCGCCGGCTCGGGGGAGGCATCCTCGAGGCTGCCCTGACACGCCGGTAACCTCCACGCCGGTAACCTCGTAGTGCCACGGAAATGTGGGCCGTCCGGACGTCCCGGGCCGGCTCGCGGGCTCCCGAGCCGGCGCCGCCGAGCCGACGGGAGCCCCGGAGCCGGTGGGGCCCGGGCGCGGGAACATCGTTGTGCCGCCCCGACCCTCCGCGACCTGCGGCAACGTGGGCCTCCGGCGGCGCGGGCATGATCGCGCAGCCGTCGGTCCGCCGCCCCGCACACGCGGTCCTCCGGTGGCGCGGGAACATGATCGCGCCGTTTCCGGCCCGCTGGGGTGGCGTGTCGGACGAGCCGTCAGGTCGGGAGGAACTGGTCATGAACAGCCTTGCGGAGGATGTCCGCGAGACCGCGGTCCGGGCGCGTGACGCCGCGGCCGTGCTCGCTCCGTTGTCCCGCGCGGACAAGGACCGCGCGCTGCACGCGATGGCGGACGCGCTGATCGCCGGCACTGGGCTGATCCTGGCGGCCAACGGCGCGGACGTGGCCGCCGCGCGGGCCGCGGGCACCGGCGAGGCCATGGTCGACCGGCTCACCCTCACGTCCGGCCGGCTCGCCGCGATCGCGGACGGCCTGCGCCAGGTCGCGCTGCTCGAGGACCCGGTCGGCACGGTGGTACGCGGCCGGGTGCTCCCCAACGGGATCGAGCTGCGCCAGGTCCGGGTGCCGCTCGGCGTGGTCGGGATCATCTACGAGGCCCGCCCGAACGTGACGGTCGACGCCGCCGGCCTGTGCCTGAAAAGCGGCAACGCCGTGCTGCTGCGCGGCAGCGCCTCGGCCCTGCGTACCAACACGGCGCTGGTCGCGGCGCTGCGGGACGCGGTGGCCGCCGCCGGGCTGCCCGCGGACGCGGTCGCGCTCGTGCCCGGCGGCGGCCACGAGTCGGTCAAGCAGCTCATGCGCCTGCGCGGCCTGGTCGACGTGCTGATCCCGCGCGGCGGCGCCGGGCTGATCCGGACCGTGGTGGAGGAGTCCACCGTGCCGGTGATCGAGACCGGGGTCGGCAACTGCCACGTCTACGTCGACGTCGACGCGGACCTCGACCAGGCGCTGGCGATCGCCCTCAACGCGAAGACCCAGCGGCCGTCGGTGTGCAACGCGGCGGAGACGCTGCTGGTGCACGCGGATGTCGCGGACGCCTTCCTGCCGCGGGTGCTCGCGGCGCTGCGGCAGGCGGGGGTGACGGTCCACGGCGACGACGCGGTCCGCTCCCACGACTCCTCGGCGCTGCCCGCGACGGAGGAGGACTGGGCCGCCGAGTACCTGTCGCTGGACCTGGCGGTGCGGGTGGTGGACTCCCTCGACGACGCCGTCGCGCACATCCGCCGGTGGGGCAGCGGGCACACGGAGGCGATCGTGACCCGTTCGCTGGCCGCCTCCCGCCGGTTCATCGCGACCTGCGACAGCGCGGCGGTCATGGTCAACGCCTCGACCCGTTTCACCGATGGTGAACGGTTCGGTTTCGGCGCCGAGATCGGGATCTCCACCCAGAAGCTGCACGCCCGTGGGCCGATGGGCCTGACCGAGCTGACATCCACCACCTGGGTGGGCGTCGGCGACGGTCATCTGGTGGTTTAGCACGGGGACGCCAGCGGTGTGATCGTGTTTTTGTGGAGCCGGTGGTCCGCACTTGTGAACGCCGGGCGGAGGGGCGGCCCGCCGGTGCGGCATCCAGCCGGTGACCTGGCCAAACAAGGGGGATGCCGACAGCCGGACCATGGTGGCGGGTACGCTTCTGGCTCGGTAGGGGACAGCTCTGGAAATTCCGTTACTTGTCCCCTGGCCCGGACCGTGACCGGACCGGAGATGGTCTGCTCGTCCGCCCGTTTCGGGGGCGTCGGATGTCGAAATTCCATGGTGTGACTGTGCCAACGACGGAGGGAACGCCGTGTCGGATGAGGACGCGCCGACTGGTGCCGGGCCGCGCACGGTGGACGTGATTATTGTTCATGTGTGCGGCGTGGCGGGGCTGATCGCCGTGGTGGGTGCCTTCCTGCCGTGGGCGGGCGCGACCCTCGCCGACCGGGGCGCCGATCTGCTGCACAGCAACAGATCGGGGCTGGAGCTGTCCTGGCACGGCAAGGTGGTGCTCGGCCTGGGCATCCTCTGCGCCGTCATCAGCGTGCTGCTGTCCGAGCTCCCCCGCGTCCGCCCGCTCGGGCTGGCGCTGCCCGTCGCCGGCGGCGTCATCGCCGCCCTGAGTGTCTTGAAGATCAATTCTGGGGACGCGATAGCCGCCAGCCTCCTGCGGAAGCGGATCGGCACGTTCCAGACGGACAACCCGGTGGCCACCGCCGAGGTGGGCGTGGGCCTGTGGCTCTGTCTCGTGGCCGGTGCCGCGCTCGTCCTCGGTGGGCTTTTTCTCGGCTGGGCCGCGTGGCGGGCGGCTGGCGCTTCCGAGCGGCCCCCCGGTGGCGTGTCCAGCGGTGTCTCCGGTGGTGTGGCCTGATGGCGGCCGGCGCCCGTGACGTCCCTTGGAGCGTTCCCTGTGACGTCCCCTGCCTGTTGCCTCCGCGCGCCCGCGGGCCTGTGTCCGGGGGTGGTGTCCCACAGCCTCCATAGCGCCTCGGTGGCATGACGTCCTTGGCGGATCGCGCGACCGGCGCGGACCGATCCGGCTGTGACGCCACCGGCACGTGGGTCGACGCGCGCCCTCCCCGGGCCGGCGGGCCGCTGGCCGTGAACGCGCCGACGACGGACGAAGACCCTGGCATCCATCCCTGTCCCGACGTGGACCGGTTCACCGTTCACCGATCTGCATGCGACATGTGACCCGCATGCGACGTATGTCGTGGCGCTGACCGCAACCCGCGGGTGGCACGAGTCCTTGGAAGAGAATTGGCCTACGACTACACCTCCTTCTCGAAGCTCGCGGGTCCGCTCACCCTTCCGCCTGCTGACACAGAGTATCGCGTTGCCTACCGTAAGGTGATGGTAGGGCGGGAGCTCTGGATGGTGCTGCCGCTGTTGATAGCCACCGTCGGGTTGTCGTCGCTGTTCTTCGTCTGGCTGATCCAGCCGGGCCACTTCCCCAAGAGCAGGTATCTGCCGACACCGGTGCACATCGGCAACCTGGTCATGTTCTGGACGATCGTCGTCTCCGAGGGGATCCGGTTACTGAACTCGATCACCCTCTGCTGGGCCGCCTACATCATGCGCAACCCGGTGCCGGTCCGGCCGCCGGCGGGCCTGCGGATCGCGTTCACGACCACCATCGTCCCGTCGAAGGAGCCGTTGGACGTCGTACGCGACACCCTGATCGCGGCCCGGCAGATCCGTTATGGCACGCCCATCGACATCTGGCTGCTCGACGAGGGGGACGACCCGACAGTCCGCCAGATGTGCAAGGACCTCGGGGTCAACCATTTCAGCCGCAAAGGGGTGGAAAGGTGGAACCAGCCGAAGGGAAGATTCCGGGCCAAAACGAAGCACGGTAACCACAACTCCTGGCTGGACGCCCACGGCGGCTCCTACGACGTCGTGCTGTCGGTCGACCCCGACCACATTCCGCTGCCGAACTTCGCCTCGCGCATGCTCGGCTACTTCCGCGACCCCGATGTCGCCTTTGTCGTGGGACCGCAGGTCTACGGGAACTTCCACAGTTTCCTGACCCGGGGCGCGGAAGCGCAGAACTACATGTTCCACTCGGTCATCCAGCGGGCCGCGAACCGGTTCGACTGCGGCATGTTCGTCGGCACGAACCACGCATACCGGGTGTCGGCCTGGCGGCAGATCGGCGGGTTCCAGGATTCGATCACTGAGGATCTGGCCACCTCCTTCGCTGTACACGGAGAGTATCAGTCTGACTCTGGAAAGCACTGGAAGTCGGTATACACGCCGGATGTCGTAGCGGTTGGCGAGGGTCCTGCTACCTGGACGGACTTCTTCAGCCAGCAGCTGCGGTGGGCTCGGGGCTCCAACGAGGTCCTGGTCACCGAGTCGGTCCGCCGGCTGCGGAAGCTGCCGTGGGGGCACCGTCTGCACTACTCCACCCTGATGCTGCACTACCCGACCGTCGCCCTCACCTGGCTGATGGGAATGATGCTCACGGTCAGCTACATGGCCCTGGGGTCGACCGGGGTGACCGTGCAGATATCGTCCTGGCTGGCCCTCTACATCGACGTGGCCGTGGCCAGGCTGCTGCTCTACATCTGGCTGCGACGGTTCAACATCAGCCCGCATGAGGAGAAGGGCACCGCCGGCATCTCCGGGATCTTCGTCTCCATGCTGTGCACGCCGTTCTACTCGACCGCCTTCGTCGGCGCGCTGCTGCGGCGTCCGCTCGGTTTCGTGGTCACGCCCAAGGGGCAGAGCGCAAGCCCCGACCGGCTGCTGACCTTCCGTAAGCACATCTTCTGGGCGACGATATCCGGGATCTCCATCGCCACCGCGGTCGGCTTCGGCCATGTGTATCCGGCGAACATGGTCTGGGCGGCATTATCGTTGATCATCTGCCTGCTTCCCATCTTCATATGGTGGGGATCCCTGATCGCGGGCCGGCTGCGTCCCGTCGGCGAGCCCGGCCTGCTGCCGGCGGTGGCGTCCGAGCAGCCGGGCATACCTCGCCAGGCGACCGCGTCCGAAGCCTCGCTGAGCACCCCCGCGGCAAGCAGGCCCGCGGCAGCCAGGACGGCGGTGGCCGAGGCACCGGTTTCCGAGACCACGGCGGTCATCGCCATGGCGCCGCCGCCCGTGACGACGGAAAAGGCGTCCGCCGCGACGACGGAAAA
>NZ_CEVIVD010000010.1:4580-15443 GCF_982290655.1 Protofrankia sp. CiP1_Cm_nod3 | reverse complement strand
AAAAAGCCGCACCAGGAAAGCCGGCACCGGAAGAAGCGGTACCAGGAAAATCGGCGCCGGAGAAAGCGGCACCGAGCAGGCCGAAAAAAGCGGCTCCGGGGAGATCCGTGCCCGCGGCCGCGTCGGCCACCGCCTCCTCGGGTTATGTCGAGGAGGTCACGAAGGTGCTCAGACGGCCGGCCGCGCTGTCGGCGTCCGCGTCCGGCGGGCGGGGTGAGGAGGTCACGCAGACGACGGTCGTGCCGGCGCTGTCGGCCTCCGCGCCCGGCGGATACCGCGAGGAGGCCACCCAGACGATCATCCTGCCCGCGGTGCTGTCCTCGCTCGGGCCGGCCGGCTACTCCGAGGAGGCCACGCAGAAACTGATCCGGCCCACGCAGGGCGCCGGATCAGGGAAGCCGGGGAAACCGGGGAAGCCGGCCCGCCGCGCCCAGGACGCTGCCGCGCGCGGAGGGCGGTCCGCGGTCGCGGTGGCAGCCTCGGCCGAGCAGCCGGCGGCGGGAGGCTCCGTCCGTGGGCGCCCGGGACCTGGCACCTACACGGAGGAGGCCACCATGAAACTCATGCCACGCCGCCGCCGTGTTTCCGGTGACGGGCTGCTCGAGGAACTGACATGATGGTGTCCACCCAGAAACGCCGGGTACGCCGACGGCGGCTGCTCCAGCTCAGTGTGCTGCTTGTCCTGATTCTTGCCGGCAACGGCCCGTTCGCCGTGTCATGGGCCAGCGAGCAGTACGCCGAATGGCAGTCCAACCAGCCGGACTACATGCGTACCCACGGGCGTTGGGACATCATTGCCGACAGCGGCACCCGGTCCATTCACGCGGCCCTGCTGCGTACCGGGAAAATACTGCTCATGGCCGGTTCCGGCAACGACCAGGCAAATTTCGACGCGGGGAAGTTCACCACCGCGCTGTGGGATCCGGTCGCGAACACCTTCACCGACGTCTACACGCCGTGGGACGTCTTCTGCGCGGGGCAGGCCTTCCTCCCCAACGGCGACCTGCTGATCGCCGGGGGGACGAAGAAGTACGAGGTCCTGGCACAGGACTCGCCCGACGGCAAGAAGCACGAGTTCCAGGGGCTGAAGGACTCCTACATCTTCAACCCGGACACCGAGCGGTACGAGAAGACCGCCGACCTGAACCACGCGCGCTGGTATCCGACCCTGGTGACCCTTGCCAACGGTACGGTGGTGTCGGTCTCCGGCCTCGACGAGAACGGTGACATCGACCAGGGCAACACCGAGCTGTTCAGCGCGGCCACCAGGACATGGCAGGACAGCCACCACCTGAAGAAGATCTTCCCCACCTACCCGTCCCTGCTGCTCGCGGCGGACGGCCGGCTGTTCTTCTCCGGCGCCAACGCCGGTTACGGCCCGGCGGAGATCTCCGAGCGCCAGCCCGGCCTGTGGAACCTGGCGGACAACTCCTTCCAGCCGGTCAACGGGCTGCCCGAGCCGGAGATCAACGAGACGGCCGGGACGATCATGCTTGCGCCGGCGCAGGACCAGAAGGTGATGTTCATTGCCGGCGGCGGCGTCGGCGACACCCAGGCCGCGAGCGCCCGGACCGCCATCGTCGACCTCTCCGCGCCCGCGCCCGCCTATGTCAGCGGCCCGAACCTGACGGTGGCCAAACGGTATCCCGGCGCGGTCGTCCTGCCCGACGACACGGTGCTGGTCTCCGGTGGTTCCGCCGGCTACCGGGCCAAGGACTCGCTGACCGCCGAGACCTACCATCCGGACACCAACAGCTTCACCCCGGCGGCCGATCCGCGCGTTGGCCGTGACTACCACTCCGAGTACCTGCTGCTGCCGGACGGGCGGGTGGCGGTCTTCGGCTCCAACCCGCTCAGCGACGACAACTCCTTCGAGACCCGGGTCGAGGTGTACTCCCCGCCCTACCTCTACAAGGGCGAGCGTCCGGCGGTCTCCGAGGTGCCGGCCAAGATCACCCGGGGCACGGCCATCACCGTGAAGTCGTCCCAGCCGGCGGCGAAGGTGCGTCTGATCCGGCCGGGTGCCTACACCCACGTCACCGACACCGAGCAACGCTCCGTGGCGCTGCCGATCACCCAGCAGACGGGTGGCAGCGTCACACTGGACGTCCCCGAGAACCCCAACCTGCTTCCGCCAGACTGGTACATGCTTTTTGTGACCAACGACGAGGGTGTTCCCTCCGTCGCCACCTGGGTTCATGTTGGATGAGGAGGGCCTGTATTGATCTCCAGGCTGGTCCGCTGCGTCACGGGGGAGCGGGGGCCGGGAGCTGACCGGCCACGGCGAGGTACCCGGGTCAGGGCCACCGCGGTCGCCGGCGCCATCTCGGTGCTCTCCGCGTGCGGCGGCTCGGACGGGCCGGGCTCGTCCCCGGCCACGACCTCCGCGCTGACCGCGGTCGGCCCGCAGTGCCCCGCCGGGGACCCCGCCGGCCACGGCGCGGTGGCGGGGCCCGGCCCGCACGGCCCGGCACCCCGGGCGCCGTTCCTCGTCGACCCCGACAGCCAGCCGGCCCAGGCTGCGCGGCAGGACCCGGCAGCCGGGACGGCCGCCGCCACGATCGCGGCCAAGCCGTTGGCCTACCCCGTCGGGGACTGGCTGGGGGACGGCGTCCAGGCCCAGGTGGCGGCACGCGCGGCCGAGGCGGAACGCACCGGCGCCACCGCCGTCTTCATGGTCTACGCGATCCCGCACCGTGACGTCGGCGCGGGCTTCTCCGCCGGCGGTCTGCCCGACGCCGCCTCCTACCAGGCCTTCACCAGGAAGGTCGCGGCGGGCATCGGCCACCGCGACGCCGTCGTCATCCTGGAACCCGACTCACTGGCACAGCTGGACCATCTGGGGCATGCCGAGCAGGACGAGCGTTACCGGCTGCTCAACGACGCCGTCGACGTCTACGGCGGGCTTTCCGGCACCAGCGTGTACCTGGACGGGGCCAACTGCGGGTGGACGGCGGCGCCGGTCATCGCCGACCGCCTGACGCGGGCGGGCGTGCAGCGGGCCCGCGGGTTCGCCGTCAACGTATCGAACTTTTACCACACCCACGACGAGGTGGCCCGCGCCGACGTGATCTCGGCGCTGACCGGCGGCAGTCATTTCGTGGTCGACACCTCGCGCAACGGCCGTGGCCCGGCCAGGGGCGACCTGAAGGACGCCTGGTGCAACCCGCCGGGGCGGGGGCTGGGAACCACATCGACCACCGACACCGGCAGCCCACGTGCGGACGCCCTTCTCTGGATCAAGGTGCCGGGAGCCAGTGACGGGGAGTGCGGCCGGAACAACCCGCCAGCCGGCACCTGGTGGCCGGCCCAGGCCGACGAGCTCGTCCGCAACGCCACGTCCTGAACGGGGCCTTCCCCACCCGGGCGGGCAACGGCCCGTCGTACCCAGGGTGTTCCCGGACCGTCCGCGGCCGTTGGCCGGACGGGCTGGTTCCGGCGCGCCGGCCACCCGTTTCGGCATGATTCGCTGGATTGCGCTCCCGGCCAGGGGGCTCCCGGTGCCCGGCCACCGCGAAACAGAACAACGTCCTTCATGTCGGTTCGTCCCGCCCGGGTGGGTGGGGCTCGGGCCGCCCGGGCGGATATGCCCGCCGCCGGTGGCAGTTGTCCCGTCCGCCGCTCCGGCGAATTCACAATGAAAAAACAACGTCCATTGTTTTTCTGGTAGCCGGAAGTCGCCGCCGGCGGTCGTTGCTGTCGTCCTGCCGACACGATTCCGGCGTGGCTGGTGGCGTTGGGTGCCGGCCTGTGTCGGCTTTCCGCACCGTCAGCGCGGTCGCTGCTAAACTGCCGCTGCGGACAGAGGGTTGAGCAAGAAAACGAGCGCATCCAACCGCCCGTTCGGAGGTCGTGTGTCGACAGACGTGCATGGAGGGCCCGGACGCCGGGCCGCCCGCCATGCGCATCGTCCGAAATCCCGTCGGCCGCTATGGATATGGCTGACGCCGGTCGTCGCCGCCGCCGTATTCGCGGGTTTCGGTTGTGTACGGGTGGTGTTTCCCAGGACCTCTCCGGTCTCGTCCTCCGTGGACGTGGTGATACCGCGTCCGGTCGGTACGGTGCCTCCCGGGCCGCTGACCGCCGTCGCCGCGCTTCTCGGCTCGCTGGCTCCGGTACCGGGGCAGACCCCTGCCGCGCCAGCCGCGCGGCCCACGCATCCCGCCGAGCACACCGAGGCTCCCAGCGCGCCGCCGCCGCCGCCGGCCCGGCCGCCGTCGGCGGCGCCGGCGACGGCCAGCAGCAATCCGTTCGCCGGGGCCAGGTTCTACGTCGATCCCGACAGCGACGCCATGGCCGCGGTCGCCCGGCTGCGTAACAGCGCGCCCGCGGACGCCGCCGCGCTGAGCCGGATAGCGAACACCTCGCACGCCGACTGGTTCGGCGGTGACACCGCGAACCCGGACGCCGTGCGGGCCAGGGTCGCCGGGCGCGTGGACGAGATCCGCGCTACCGGCGCGCTGCCGGTGCTGGTCGCCTACGCGATCCCCAACCGTGACTGCGGCAGTTACTCCGCTGGCGGAGCCGGTAGCCCAGATGCCTACCGGGCGTGGATCGCCGCTTTCGCCGCCGGTATCGGCCGGGGCCCGGCGGCGGTCATCCTCGAGCCCGACGCGATCTCCCAGACCGACTGCCTGTCCGCGGCCGACCGCCAGACCCGGTACTCGCTGCTGGGGAACGCGGTGGACGTGCTTGCCCACGTCGGCGCGGCCGTCTATCTCGACGCCGGGAACGCCACCTGGCACAGCGCCGCCGACACCGCCGCCAGGCTGCGCGCCGCCGGCGTCGACCGGGCCCGTGGCTTCGCCCTGAACGTCTCGAACTTCGACGAGACGCCGGACGAGCGTGCCTATGCCGCCGCGGTGTCCGCGGCGCTGGGTGGCACCGCCCGGGCCGTCATCGACACCAGCCGCAACGGGCTCGGCCCGGCCGCCAGCAACGCCTGGTGCAACCCGCCGGGCCGGGCGCTGGGCGCCGCGCCGACCGGCAACACAGGTGACCCGGTCGTCGACGCGTATCTGTGGATCAAAGTTCCCGGGGAGTCGGACGGGACGTGCAATGGCGGGCCTGGCGCCGGCCAGTGGTGGCTCGACTACGCACTGGGGCTGGCCGCCCGCGCCACCGGCTGACCGTCCCGCCGTCGACGCCCGTATCACCATCGGGTGCATTGTTGACGGGTGAACTCCCACCCGTTCCGGCCCGGGACACGGCGGCCCGGGACATGGCGGCCCCGGACGCTCGCCGCCGTGCTCCTCGCCGGCGTCCTGCTCGCCGTGCTGGTCACCGGCTGCGGCTCCTCGGGAACGGCCGGCCAGCGTGGCAACGGGCTGGTACACCTCGACGATCTCCCGGGTGCCGCGGGCGTGCGCGGGGTGGTCTTACAGCAGCCGCTGAGCAAGCCGGACATCCGGCTGACCGGCACGGACGGGCGTCCCTACGATTTCCGGGCGGCCACCGCCGGCCGGCTCACCCTGCTGTTCTTCGGTTACACCCACTGCCCGGACATCTGCCCGACCACCATGGCCGACATCGCCGCCGCGCTCAGCACGCTGCCGCCGGCTGACCGTGCCAAAGTGTCCGTGGTGTTCGTCACGTCCGATCCGGATCGGGACACCCCGGCGGCCCTGGGCAGCTGGCTGGCCCAGTTCGACCCGTCGTTCATCGGGCTGACCGGCCCGTTCGAGACGACCGCCGGTGACGCCGAGCAGCTCGGCGTCACGCTTGAGCGGCCGCGGCGGCAGCCCGACGGGTCGGTGACCGTCTCGCACGGCACGCAGGTGACGGCCTTCAGCCCGGACGGGACCGCCCGTGTCGCCTACCTCGCCGGCACCAAGGTCGCCGACTACGCCCATGACATCCCGCTACTGATCGCCGGCCGTACCTGACCCCCCGACGCCGCCCGCGGCGGTGGTCAGGTCGCGGTGTAGTAGGCGGCGAGGCTGGCGAAGTCCTCCTGGCCGTGCCCCGCGTCGGAGGCCTCCGTGGCCAGCGCGAGAGCGCTCGTGGCCATCGGCAGCGGCCGGCGGGCCGAGCCGGTGGCGATCCGCAGATCCTTGATCATGCCGTCGAGGGTGAACGTGGCGGGCTGGAAGTCGTTGCTCGTGAGCATCGACCCCTTGTAGCCCAGGATGAACCCCAGTGCGCCGCCGGCGAGCTCGGAACGCAGCAGGTCACGGTCGACGCCCAGGTCCGAGCCGAGCCGCAGCACCTCGCCGAGAGCCCCGGTGGCCAGCGCCAGGCCCAGGTTCACGACGGCCTTCAACGCCGTCGCGGTACCGACGCCGCCGACGTGCCGGGTGGTGCCGAACAGGGACAGCAGCTTCTCGGCGGCGGCCGCGTCCGGTCCGCTCGCGCCGACCAGCACGCGCAGGGTGGCGTCCCGGGCCGGCCCGGTCGTCCCGACCACGGGTGCCTCCACGTAGCGCAGCCCGGCCGCGGCGGCCACCCGCCCGAGTTCCCGCCCGGTCGCAGGCGCGATCGTCGTCGTGTTGATCACGAGGGTGTGCGGGGGCGCGCCGGCGATCACGTCGTCGAGCACCTGACGGGCGGACGCGTCGTCGAAGAGCATCAGCACGACCGCCTCGGCGGCGGCCACCGCGTCCCGTACGGAGGCGGCCTCACGCGCGCCCGCGGCCACCAGTTCCCGGGCCCGGCCCGGCGTCCGGTTCCAGATCGTCAGCTGGTGGCCGGCCTCGACGATGTGGCGGGCCATCTCCCGTCCCATCCGTCCCATGCCGAGAAAAGCGACGTTCATGGTTCTGCCTCCCCTGTATGTTCCGGTCTCCCCTGTATGTGCTGGTACTGCCCGGTGGGCCGGTGGGCCGGAGCCGGTGCGGCGGCGTTTCTTCCGTGCCTCTTCCGCGTCTCCTGTGCGTCTCTTGCGTGTCGAGGTTCCCGCTGGAGCCCCGGATCCACCGGTGCCAGAAGCCGGCTGCCACCGGACCGCCGGGTTTGTCGGCTTCCGGGCCCGCTCCGCTCATGAGAGTGTGGGGCGGAACGCGCGCGGTGGTACGTGGCGGCCGTGCGGCTGCCTCGAGCAGCCCATCGCTGGCACTATGGACGAGAGGCTGAATCACACAAGAGGTGTATATGCCGCTACAGCAGCACGCTTTCGCCGATGTGGCGGATGTTCACGACCGGCTGCGAGCGGCCGGCTACCTGGCGGATCATGCCATAGCGACGACGGTCTTCCTCGCGGACCGGCTCCGCAAGCCGCTGCTCGTCGAGGGGCCGGCCGGCGTGGGCAAGACCGAGCTCGCCAAGGCCCTCGCGTCCGCGACCGGCGCCGAACTGATCCGTCTACAGTGCTACGAGGGGCTGGACGAGGCCCGGGCGCTGTACGAGTGGAACTACAAGAAGCAGCTCCTGCGCATCCAGGCCGGTCGTGACGAGGCCTGGGACGAGACCCACGACGACATCTTCAGCGACGAGTTCCTGCTGTCCCGGCCGTTGCTGACCGCGATCCGGCGCACCGAGCCGACCGTGCTGCTCGTCGACGAGACCGACAAGGCCGACGTCGAGGTCGAGGGCCTGCTGCTGGAGGTGCTCTCCGACTTCCAGGTGACCATCCCCGAGCTGGGCACGATCGTCGCTCACCAGCGCCCGCTCGTGGTGCTGACCAGCAACGCGACCCGGGAGCTGTCCGAGGCGCTCAAGCGCCGCTGCCTGTACCTGCACCTGGGCTACCCGTCCCCGGCGCGGGAGAAGGAGATCGTCCTCGCCTGTGTGCCGGAGCTGCCCGAGCGGCTGGCTGAGGCGATCGTCGGCACGATCCGGGCGCTGCGCGCGATGGAGCTGAAGAAGGTCCCGTCGATCGCCGAGACGATCGACTGGGCGCGGACGGTCCTGGCGCTGGGGATCGACACCTTCGACGAGGAGGCCGTGGCGTCCACCCTGGGTGTCGTCCTCAAGCATGTGAGTGATCAGGCGCGAGCCATCGGCCAGCTCAAGCTCGGCTCTAACTGATCGTTCCCAGCCTGGGTTTTTATAACATAAAGTAACATTATGTTGCACTATGTGACCCGATGGGATGCCGGGTATGAGTCTGCTGGACCGTACGGTGGTGTTCACTGCCGCGCTGCGACAGGCGGGGATGGCGGTGAGCAGCGCCGAGACCGTGGACGCCGTCCGCGCGCTCACAGCCGTCGGGCCGCTCGACAGGGAGGCGCTGCGCGCCGGGTTCGCGGCGACGATGTGCAAACGCCCGACCAACCGGGTGACCTTCGACACACTGTTCGACCTCTACTTCCCGCCGGTGATCGGTGACGGGCTGTCCGTTGACGACTTCCTGGCCGGCGAGGACGGCACACCGGGAACGGCAACGGATCCGAGCCGGCCGGCCGGCGCGCCCGACAGCGAAAACGATCTTGAGCTGTTGCGCCAGGCCCTGCGCGGGGAACTGCTGGACGTCCTGCTGCGCGGGGACGACGAGGAGCTGCGCCGCCTCGCCCGCGAGGCCGTGACCAGGTTCGGGTCGGCGCCGGGCGCGCCCGGCCGGCGCTCCTGGTTCGCCTACCGGGCCCTGCGGGCACTGTCCCCGGACACCCTGGTCGCCGACCTGCTGAGCGCGATGCTCGGCGACCAGGAGGCCGGCGGCCTCGCCGAGCGGGTCGCCCGGCAGACGATCATTGAGCGCATCCGTGCCTTCGAGGAGATGGTCGCCAGCGAGGTGCGTCGCCGGCTCGCCGAGGAACGCGGGGCCGACGCGGCCGCGAAGAGCGCGGTCAAGCCGCTGGCGGAGCAGGTCGACTTCCTGCGCGCCTCCCAGCGGGACCTGGCGGAGCTGCGCCGCCTGGTCCACCCGCTCGCCCGCAGGCTCGCGACCAGGCTGACCGCGCGTCGCCGCCTCGGGCGCTCCGGCCGGCTCGACTTCCGCCGCACGGTGCGCTCCTCGCTGGCCACCGGCGGGGTGCCGCTGGAGACCCGTCACCGGCCGCACAAGCCGCACAAGCCCGAACTCGTCGTGCTGTGCGACGTCTCCGGGTCGGTGGCGTCGTTCGCGCACTTCACGCTGTTGCTGACGCATGCGCTGCGGGAGCAGTTCGCCCGGGTCCGGGCGTTCGCGTTCATCGACACCACCGACGAGATCACCCGTTTCCTGCGGGGAGCCGACCTCGGCGACATGATGGCGCGGATAGCCAACGGAGCCGACCTGGTGTGGTTCGACGGGCACAGCGACTACGGGCACGCCTTCGAGGTGTTCGCCGACCGGTATCCGGAGGCGGTCGGCCCGAAGACCTCCCTGCTCGTGCTCGGGGACGCCCGCAACAACTACCGCGCGACCGCCGCGCCGGTGTTCGGGAAGCTGTGCGCGCAGGCCCGGCACGCCTACTGGCTCAACCCCGAGCCGCGCACCTACTGGGGCTCGGGCGACTCGGCCACCCGCGCCTACGCCGACCTGGTCGACGAGATGGTCGAATGCCGCAACGTCGAACAGCTCCAGACCTTCATCGAACGCCTCCTGCCCTCCTGAGCCGATCGTCTTCACCCTGGCGGACGTTTCACGACGTGATCGGGAAATTGGGGTGAACCGAAGCGGCTGGGCGAGCGTCCAACCTTCCAGGAGCTGGCAGCGTGAGAGCTGACACCTGACGGAAGGGTGGCCACCGGGATGGTCAGAACAGGTCCGGACGTACAGGATCCCGACAGCGCCCCGGCGGCGCCCGCGACGACGGCGGTGGCGCCACCACCAGGGCCGGCATCGACTTCGGTGGCGACATCGGCGTCGGCGCCTGGCGCGGACTGGTGGGGCGGTGCCGCGACGGCCCCGGAAGGCGCGACGGCCGGAGGAGGCGCGGCGGCCACGGGAGGGCTGGCGGGCGCGAGGGGCGCGGGCGTGCGCGGCATCTCCAGGCGGCGCGTGATCGGCGTGGCGGTCGTCGTCGGGGTCGTGGCCGTTGTCGGCGGTGTTGTCGCGATCGGTAGCTGGTCGGATACCTCCGGCTCGTCGTCGAGTTTCCCGCTGCCAGCCATCGACATGCCGCTGTCACAGCCGGGGTCGTCCGCTGTGGGCGGTGACGGGCAGGCCGCGGGCGATTCGCGGATGGTCGCGCCGGGGGAGCCGGGGCTACAGGGGGCGCCGTCCGCGCCCGTGGCCGGCGGCGCACGTGCGGCCGAATCCGGAGCCGGGTCCGGCCTCGCCGCCGGCTCCGCGCCGACGGCGCGGGCCGCCGACCCGGCCCGGCCGGCCGGAGCCGAGCCCAGGATCGTCCGGACCGGCTCGATGTCGCTTCAGGTGCGTCCGGGCGGCGTCGACGCGGCGGTCACCGCCGTCTCGACGGCGGCGCAGGGGCTGGGCGGCTATCTCGCCTCGCTGGACAGCGCCGGCACCCCGGGCGCCTCCGACGACGGCCAGCAGCGCGCGACCGTCACCCTGCGGGTGCCGACCAGGTCGTTCGACGACCTGCGCGGCCAGGTCGGGAAGGCCGGCGAGGTCCGGGCATCGACCGTCTCCTCACAGGACGTCACCGGCGAGTACGTGGATCTCCAGGCCCGGCTGAAGGCGCTGAGCGGTTCGCGCGACACCTACCTGGCCCTGCTGGGCAAGGCCGGCTCGATCGGGGAGGTTCTCGCCGTCCAGCAGCGGATCGACGACGTGCAGGCACGGATCGAACAGCTCGAGGGGCAGCGCCAGGTGCTGGCCGACGCCAGTGACCTCGCGACCCTCACGATACGGATCAGCGAGCGGGGAGCGGTCACGACCAGGCCGGACCCGGACGACGACGACGGCCTGACCGGGGCGCTGCGGCTGTCCTGGGACCGTTTCACCGGCGGAGTGGCCGTGATCGTCGGCCTGATCGGGCCGATCGTCCTGGTCGGGCTGCTGGCCGGGGCCGGTTTCGCCGGCTACCGCCTCCTGCGACG
>NZ_CEVIVD010000010.1:0-4018 GCF_982290655.1 Protofrankia sp. CiP1_Cm_nod3 | reverse complement strand
CTCAGCGACGCAGCGCGGCGTCCACGACCGCCTGGGCCTCGGCGAGGACCGTCTCAAGATGCTCGGGGCCGCGGAAGCTCTCCGCGTAGATCTTGTAGACGTCCTCGGTGCCGGACGGCCGGGCTGCGAACCAGGCGTTCTCGGTGACGACCTTCACCCCGCCGATCGCAGCCCCGTTGCCCGGGGCGTGCGAGAGCGCGGCGCGCACCGGCTCGCCGGCGAGTGTGCTGGCGTCGAGGTCCGCCGGGGTGAGGGAGGTCAGGATCTTCTTCTGCGCGGGGGACGCCGCCGCGTCGACCCGGCGGTAGGCGGGCGCGCCGAACCGGCCGGTCAGCTCCTCGTACAGGCGTCCCGGGTCCCGCCCGGTGACGGCGGTGATCTCCGCGGCGAGCAGGCAGGGGATCAGGCCGTCCTTGTCGGTGGTCCAGACCCGGCCGTCGCGGCGCAGGAACGACGCCCCGGCGCTCTCCTCCCCGCCGAAGCCGAGCGAGCCGTCGACCAGCCCGTCCACGAACCACTTGAAGCCGACCGGGACCTCGACGAGGCCGCGCCCGAGCCCGGCCGCCACCCGGTCGATCATGCTGGAGCTGACCAGGGTCTTGCCGACCGCCGCCGCGCCCGGCCAGTCGGCGCGGTGCGCGAACAGGTAGGAGATGGCCGCCGACAGGTAGTGGTTGGGGTTGAGCAGGCCGGCCGCCGGGGTCACGATGCCGTGCCGGTCGGCGTCGGCGTCGTTGGCCAGCGCCACGTCGAAGGAGTCCTTCAGCCGCAGCAGGGAGGCCATCGCGTACGGTGACGACGGATCCATCCGGATCTTGCCGTCCCAGTCGACGGTCATGAAGCCGAACCGCGGGTCGATGGTGGCGTTGACCACGTCCAGGTCGAGTTTGTAACGCTCGGCGATGGCCTGCCAGTAGACCAGGCTCGCCCCGCCCAGCGGGTCGACACCGATGCGCACCCCCGCGCCGCGGATGGCGTCGAGGTCGATCACGGACGGCAGGTCGTCGACGTAGGCCGAGACGTAGTCGTGCACGGTGGCCGCGGCCCGGGCCCGCTCGAGGGAGACCTGTTGGACGCCGCGCAGCCCGTCGGCGAGCAGGGCGTTCGCGCGGTCCTGGATCCAGGAGGTGATGGTCGTGTCGGCCGGCCCGCCGTTCGGCGGGTTGTACTTGAACCCGCCGTCCGCCGGGGGATTGTGCGACGGCGTGACGACGATCCCGTCCGCGGTCCCGCCCGGCCGGGTGGCGGCGGCCTGGCCGACGGCCCCGCGGCCGGTGTTGTGCGTGAGGATCGCGTGGGAGATCACCGGGGTGGGGGTGGCCTCGTCGCCGGGGGCGACGCGCACGTCCACCCCGTGCGCGGCCAGCACCGTCAGCGCGCTGTCGCGGGCCGGCGCGGACAGGGCGTGCGTGTCGATGCCGAGGAACAGCGGCCCGGCCACCCCGTGCGCGGCGCGGTGCTCGCAGATCGCCTGCGTGACCGCGACGATGTGGTCGGCGTTGAAGGAGCGTCGCAGTGACGATCCGCGGTGCCCGGACGTCCCGAACGCGACCCGCTGGGAGGCCTCGGCGGGGTCGGGATGCTCGTCGTGGTAGGCGGCCAGCAGCGCGTCCACGTCGATGAGGATGTCGGGTGGCGCGGGCCGGCCCGCGAGCGGACTGGGCGGCATCAGGCGGGCCCCCTCGGGCGGAAGAAGTGGCAGGCACGGGCAACCGGTCACGGCCAGCCCAAAATGGTTGCGACACTTCAAGCCTAGCGGGCCTGCGGCGGGGCACGGTCACGGCCGCTTCCCGGTGGCTGCCGAACTTCCCGCCGCCCCCGGCTTTCCCGCTGACCCCCGGGTTTTCCGCCGGCACCCGGGTTTTCCGCCGGCACCCGTGGTTTTCCCGCCGGCACCCGGTTGTCCCGCACGGTGCCCGCAAGCGTCGTTCCCGTGGTCTGCCGCGGGTCCGGCGCCCGTCCGTCCCGATGCGCTGTCTCCTCGCTTTCTTCGCTCGTCAGGCCCGGTGTGTGACAGCGGTCCTGACGGGCGCCGTCAGATGTGATACATCCGGCGAGATGTCGAAACCACGCCGTGCTCCGGTTACTGTCCGTTCGTGAGGCTCGGTGTGATGGGCGGGACCTTCGACCCGGTGCACAACGGCCACCTGGTGGCCGCCAGCGAGGTCGCCGCCCTGTTCGACCTGGACGAGGTGGTCTTCGTCCCCAGCGGGCAGCCGTGGCAGAAGGCCGACCGGGAGGTGTCGCCGGCCGAGGCCAGATACCTCATGACCTTTCTCGCGACGGCGGGTAACCCTCGTTTCACGGTGAGCCGGATCGACGTCGACCGCAGCGGGCCGACCTACACCATCGACACGCTGCGTGACCTGCGCCGCCAGCGCGGCGACGCCACGCTGTTCTTCATCACCGGCGCGGACGCGCTGGCGCAGATCCTCAGCTGGCGGGACGTCCAGGAGCTGTTCGGGCTGGCCCACTTCGTGGGCGTCACCCGGCCCGGCTACCAGCTCGAGCTCGACGCGAGCCTGCCGGTGGACGCCGTCAGCCTGCTGGAGGTGCCGGCACTGGCGATCTCGTCGTCCGACATCCGGGCCCGGGTCAGCCGTGGGGCACCGATCTGGTACCTCACCCCGGACGGGGTGGTGCGTTTCATCGCCAAGAGCGGCCTGTACCGGCCACACGACCCGGCCGGTCGGACCGATCCCGCCGGCCCGGCCGGCCTGACCGGTCCGGCGGGCCAGCATAGCCGGCGTGGGGCAGATCCAGGCCCGTGAAAGTGTTGTCTGTGTCAGGCTGGACAGGCAGCACGCAGGCTGGTCCGGCGCACGCCCGCGGCCCAGCCGGTCGGTCATCGACGGAAACGGAGGATGAACCGGCCGTACCAGCGCGGGTGACGGTCCCGGCCGACGATCCACCGACGACCGACCGGAGCCCGACAACCATCCAACCCGGAGAGGTGTATTCGTGACCGCATCCCCGCGAGCCGTCGAGCTCGCCCTCGAAGCGGCGCAGGCCGCGGCGGACAAGCTCGCCCGCGACATCGTCATCCTCGATGTCAGCGAGCGTCTTGCCATCACGGACTGCTTCCTCGTCGCGTCCGCGGACAACGAACGGCAGGTCAAGGCCGTCGTCGACGGGATCGAGGAGCGGCTGCGCGGCTTCGGCGCCAAGCCGGTCCGCCGCGAGGGGGAACGCGAGGGACGCTGGGTGCTGCTCGACTTCGCCGACATCGTGGTGCACGTGCAGCACGGCGAGGAGCGGACGTACTACGACCTGGAACGGCTGTGGAAGGACTGCCCACGGATCACCTTCACCGACCGTGACCTCGCCCGCCGGGTGGAAGTGGCGGCCCCCGGCGCTGGCCGCCGGTGAGGGTCCTGCTGTGGCGTCACGGCCGCACCGCCTGGAATGAGCTGGGCAGGTTCCAGGGGCAGGCCGACCCGCCGCTGGACGCCACCGGCCGGGCCCAGGCCCGGCTGGTGGCACCGGCGGTCCGCGCGCTCGCGCCGGACGTCGTGGTCTCCTCGGACCTGCTGCGCTGCCGGTCGACCGCCGCCGAGCTGGGCCTGACCGTCCAGGTGGACGCCCGGCTGCGCGAGATCGCGCTGGGGGAGTGGTCGGGCCTGACCGCGCGACAGGCCGCGGAGCGCTTCCCCGCGGAGGCGGCGGCCTGGCACCGCGGCGAGGACGTCCGCCGCGGCGGCGGCGAAACCTACGAGGAGGTCGGCGCCCGGGCGATCGCCGTCGTGGAGGATCTCCTCGCCGGCGGGCCGCCCGGCGACGACAGGCTGGTCGTGCTGGTGCTCCACGGCGGCACCGCCCGCGCCCTCATCGGCCGGCTGCTCGACGTACCGCCGTCGACGTGGTGGGCCTTCGGCCCGCTGGGGAACTGCCGATGGTCGCTGCTGCGCCGCTCCCACGGGCGGTTCCGCCTGCTCGAGCACAACAGCGGCCCCCTCGCCGCCGCCCCCCGCGAAGATCTTCGGACGCCGTCGGCAAGCCTGCCCACGCAGACCACCTC
>NZ_CEVIVD010000009.1:67088-67879 GCF_982290655.1 Protofrankia sp. CiP1_Cm_nod3 | reverse complement strand
ACGTGGAACGGGGATGACGAGACAACGCCAGAAGCTCCTCATGGTGAACATCGACATGACGACTGATGTCACCGGGCACACCGAGACCGCCACCGCGGGGCGGCGCGGCCTCGACTACCGCTGGCACTACCGGCCGGCGGCTCGGGTGGCCCGGGACAGGACCCGGGCAGCCATGGCTTCCTCCATACACATGCCGGCGAGCTGTCGCTGGCGGATGGGACACGACGGTACCAGCCTCTCCCGAACCGTCAACGCGATTCAGGTTCCCGTCCTCGCGGCAGGCCACCGCGATCGCCCATGGGATTGTCCCGCCCGGCGTCTTCGGCGGACGAGGCGACGGCGGGCGCCCGCTGGTGAAGCTACGTATCTGGGAGCCCGGCTGGCCGCGCACCGCCTGGCCCTCGGCCTTGGCGACCAGGCCGGAGCCCTCGGCCCCTCCGACTTCGTCGCGAGCATCCACACCGCCGCCACCCAGGCCCTGGCCGCCTACGGCCGCGACGGGTACGCCGCCACGGGCGGGCCTGCGGGCCGGTAGGTTGATCTCATGCGCTGGCTGCTCATCGATCTCGGTCTCGTCCTGTTGACGTTCGTCCTGCTCGTCGCGCTGGCGTTGCGGGTATGGGGGCAGGTGCGACAGGTCAACCATGAGGCCGCCGAGCTGCGCGGCCGGCTGTCCACGCTCACCGAGGAAACCGCGGCGCTCGCCGCCCGGCTGGACGCCGCCGAGGTGACCGCGCGGCTGAACGAACGAATCCCGGCCTGACACGCCCACGCGGGGCCGCGCGGGCCCC
>NZ_CEVIVD010000009.1:21877-66732 GCF_982290655.1 Protofrankia sp. CiP1_Cm_nod3 | reverse complement strand
TGCGCAAAGAACATGATCACGCCACTTTTTGGCCCCCGGCGACCCGCGGGAATCAGCGTTTCGGGCTCTCCCTTCCCGGCCCGAGCTACGCGTCCGGCGGGCGCGGCCCGCCCCTTGGAGATCTTGTTCTGATGGCACAAAGTAGTCGACGGTTTCTTCCGCAAGTACATTGACCGCGTTGCGGATCTTCTTCTATTGTTGCTCACGTGAAGCGGGGCGAGATTCTCATAGCCTGCCTGCATGTCGACTATGGGCGGAAGGCGAGCGCGCTGTGTTCGCTCGTCCTCTCCTGATGGTCGAAGCCGCGCCCGCTGTCGCGCGCTGATTTTTCGGCGGTCTATCCGCTCCGCCGGATGCCCCCGGTGTTCCCACCACACCGGTATGTCGTCATCCGGATTTTTTCTTCGCCCGTAACCGTGCGATGCCGCCTGTCCGGCGTCTTTCCGCGCGGTCCGGAATACTCGCATGCCCGGTCGAGCACGCGCATCTGACCGGACGGCGCAACAGGCTCATCGGCCATGTCGGGACCGCGCTTGCGCGCGACTGCCCCATGGCGGATTCCTCGACCGCACGGGCGAGGAACAACCGACAGCCGAAGGTGGCGCGAGCGTGCATGCACAGCCGCGCCGCCAACGGCCCAGAAAACAAAGGAGAGCACTGGAGTGAGCAAGGAAAACCAGGAGGACGAGGAACAGGGACAGGCCAGTCGCCGCGGTTTTCTCGCGGGCTCGTTGGCAGCCGCCACGGCGGCCGCGACGACCGGCCTGTCGACACTGCCGGGCCTTGTCCAGCCCGCGTCCGCGGCCACCCGGCCGAACATCCTGGTCATCGTCACCGACGACCAGCCCAAGCAGACCAACTGGGCAACCCAGAAGATCCGTAACTGGCTGGTGACCCAGGGCGTGGAGTTCACCAACGGCCATGTCACCACGCCGTTGTGCGCCCCCTCGCGGTCGTCGATCTTCTCAGGCCGCTACGCGCACAACCATGGCGTGCGGGACAACGGGCACCCCTACAACCTCAACCAGAACACCACCGTCCAGCGCTATCTCAAGCAGGCGGGCTACCGCACCGGCTTCTTCGGCAAGTACCTCAACGCCTGGAACGTCGCTGACGCCCCGCCGCACTTCGAGGACTTCGCCCTGTTGGACCCGGTCGTCTACAACGACGGCCAGTACAACGTCAACGGCACGATCAAGACGATCCCGGGCTACAGCACCCACGTCATCAGGGATTTCGCCAAGGGATTCATCCAGAATGGCACGACCGACACCCGGCCGTGGTTCCTCTACATCGCTCCCAAGGCCCCGCACGGCCCCAACACCCCGGAGCCGCAGTACGCCAACACGGTCGTACCGACCTGGGACGGCCGTCCGTCGGTCTTCGAGACCGACAAGAGCGACAAACCGGACTACATCCAGAGTGCGAACGCGACGCTGGCCGACGGCCGGGCGATACGGGAGGCGCAGTTCCGCACCCTGCTGTCGGTGGACGACGCGGTGCAGGCGATCCGCGACAAGCTGGCGGCCACCGGACAGCTCGACAACACGCTTGTCATCTACATCGGCGACAACGGATTCTCCTGGGCCGACCACGGCTGGACCAAGAAGTCGGTGCCTTACCTGCCGTCCATCGAGGTGCCGTTCTACCTGTCCTGGCCCGCGGGCGGACTGGGCGCCGGAACGACCGACAACCGTATCGTCGCCAACATCGACATCGCCCCGACCATTCTCAACGCCGCCGGAATCACCCCGACAACGCCGCAGAACGGCAGCTCGTTGTTGTCCACCTACAGCCGTGACCATCTGCTGGTCGAATGGTGGGAACAGGGCGCCCACACCGCGGGAAGCCCGCACACCTGGTCGTCCTATGTCAGCACAACCAAGCAGTACACCGAGTACTATCACCTCCACACCGATTCCAACGGTCAGCCGGTCGGCACCGGAACGGTGGCATTCCGGGAGTACTACGACCTGGCCAACGACCCGTACCAGCTGGTGAACAAGCTCTACAACGCCACCCCGGCACAGGAGCAGGCACTGGGTATCCCGGCCCTGGCCGCCCAGCTCGCCGCCGACCGCGCGAGCTGACCCCGGACGGCCGGCCGCGGTGGCCCGCCTGCCCGGGCGGGGCGGGCCACCCGTCGCTCACCGTCCCGGGCGAACCCGGGACGAACAAAAGACGAACGACGAACAAAAGACGAACAAAGAGAGACGCCGTGTCTGCTTCCTGCTGCACCCCCGGCCGTGAGCCCGTCGGCATCGCGACCGTCACGCCCGTACGCCTGTCCGCACCCCGGACCAGGCGTATGGCCCAGCTGCCCGGCGGACGCTTCCTGATGGGCACCGAGGACAACGAGGGCTACCGCGCCGACGGCGAGGGCCCGGTCCGGGAAATCGAGCTGAAGCCGTTCTCGATCGAGCCCACCACGGTGACCAACGCCCAGTTCGCCACGTTCATCAACGCGACCGGGTACGTCACCGACGCCGAGCGGTACGGTTTCTCCTTCGTCTTCGAGGGCTTCCTGTCCGAGGAGCTCAGCCGGGTCTCGCCGGCCGTGCACGCCACTCCCTGGTGGCGTGCCGTCTCCGGAGCGGGATGGAAGCATCCCGAGGGGCCGGGCTCGTCGGCCGCCTCCCGGCAGAACCACCCGGTCGTGCACGTCTCGTGGAACGACGCGCAGTCGTACTGCGCCTGGGCCGGCGTCCGGCTGCCCACCGAAGCCGAGTGGGAGTACGCGGCGCGAGGCGGGCTGGAACAGCGCCGTTACCCATGGGGGGACGAGCTGACGCCCGGTGGGCGGCAGCGGTGCAACATCTGGCAGGGCGACTTCCCGAACCTCGGCACCGGCGAGGACGGGTACCTCGGCACCGCTCCGGTGAAGTCCTACCGGCCCAACGGCTACGGCATCTACAATGCCGTCGGCAACGTCTGGGAATGGTGCGCCGACTGGTTCAGCGCCACGTTCCACCTGGCCGGGCCGCGCACGAACCCGACCGGGCCGCCCGACGGTCACGCCAAGGTGATGCGCGGCGGATCACACATGTGCCACGCGTCGTACTGCAACCGGTACCGTGTCGCCGCACGCAGCTCGAACACCCCGGACAGCTCCGCTGGCAACATCGGCTTCCGCACGGCGGCCTGAGGGTGCCCTGAGGCGTCGTATGGCCGTCACGCGCGGGACATCGGACCGTCGTCTGACGGGGCAAGGCTGGCCGACGTAGCATCAAACACGCACCGGCTGACGGGCCGGGCACCGGAGCAAAGGACGCATGCCATGACCAACCTCGGTACCCCCGAGCTTCTGATTATTGCGTTCGTCGTCATCCTGCTGTTCGGTTCCAAGAAGCTGCCCGATGCCGCGCGTTCGCTCGGGCGCTCACTGCGGATCTTCAAGGCGGAGACCAAGGGGCTCAGCCAGGACGAGCCGGCCCAGGCCGCCGCACCCTCGGCCACTGTGCCACAGCCACAGCCACAGCCACAGCCCCAGGCGCAGCCGGCACCGCGGCCCATCGAGGCCGGCCAGCCGGTCGTCAGCCCGCAGCCGGCGTCGACCGGGGTCAACGGCACCTCCGCCGCCACGGGCGACTCCACCCGGGGCTGACCGGGCCGAAGACCACCGACCGCCTTTCCCACGAGCAGGAGTAGCCGGCACGTGCCCGCGTTTCCCACGCCGCGGCGGATAGCGCAGGCGGTGCAGTTCCGCCGGACCAGAACGGTCGAGGACAGCCGGATGTCGCTCACCGAGCACCTGCGGGAGCTGCGCAACCGGCTGGCGAAAGCACTCATCGTGCTCGTCGTCGCCGCGGCGGTCTGTTTCTACTTCGAGCCGCACATCTTCAACTTCCTCAAGGAGCCCTACTGCTCCCTGCCCGCGGACGTCCGCTCCGGTGTCGACGGGCAGTGCCAGCTGGCGTTCTTCGGCATCCTCGACGCCTTCATGATCAGACTGAAGATCGCGATGGTTGCCGGGGCCGTCTTCTCCTCACCCGTCTGGCTCTACCAGATCTGGTCGTTCATCACCCCGGGCCTGCACCGGCACGAACGCCGATGGTCACTGGCGTTCGTCGGCTGTTCGCTGGTCCTGTTCGTCCTCGGCGCCTTCTTCGCCTACCTGACCCTGAGTAAGGGGCTGGAGCTCCTGCTCGGATTCAGCGGGGACGGGCTTGTCAGCGTCCTCGACGTCAACAAGTACCTCAGCTACGTCATCGCCATGCTGCTCGTGTTCGGGCTGTCCTTCGAGATCCCGCTGCTGGTGGCGATGCTCAACCTGGCGGGCGTGGTCAGCACGGCCCGGCTGCGCTCGTGGCGGCGCCCCGAGATCTTCCTGGTCTTCGTCTTCGCCGCGATCGTGACACCGAGCCAGGACCCGTTCACAATGATCGCTCTCGGCCTGCCGATGATCGTGCTGTACGAGGTCGCCCTCGTGATCGGATGGGCCAACGACAAGCGCAGGGCCCGCCGCGGCGACACCTCGCCCTACGCCGGTCTCGACGACGACGAGGCGTCACCGCTGGACCTCGACCTGCCGCATCCGATGGCGGGGGAGCCGGCAAGGCCCACGGCGTCCGCCGACCCGGTGGGCAGCGCCGTCGGCGCGGCCGGCGCCCCGGGCTCCGCAGCGGACGCCGCCCACATCGACATCACCTGACAACGCCCGGCGCCGGTCTGGCACCGTCCGGCTCCGATGGATCCCCCAGCCCCACTGGACGATCATCAGGCCTGGTCCGCCGGTCCTGTCGGAGGGCCGGCCAGGCCCGGTGAACATCCGCCCGGCAACGGCCCGGCGGCGCGGGCGTAGGCTGACGACGTGTCCACCGCGCCGGCGGGCCCGCCGTCCGGGCCCGGGGCTTTCCCCCCGGCCATACCCACGGCCATACCCACGGCTCTGACCGGCTTCGTCAGCGGTTATCCCTTCGGTCTCGACCCCTTCCAGATCGAGGCGTGCACCGCGCTCGACGCCGGTGAGGGCGTGCTGGTCGCGGCGCCCACCGGAGCCGGTAAGACGGTCGTCGGCGAGTTCGCCGCCCACCTCGCGCTCGCCCGCGGGCAGCGCTGCTTCTACACGACCCCGATCAAGGCGCTGTCGAACCAGAAGTACACCGACCTTGTCGCCCGCCACGGCGCGGGCGCGGTCGGCCTGCTCACCGGCGACACCACCCGCAACCCGGACGCGCCGGTGATCGTCATGACCACCGAGGTCCTGCGCAACATGCTCTACGCGCAGCCCGCCGGGCGGGAACGGCTCGACCGGCTCGCCTTCGTCGTCATGGACGAGGTGCACTACCTCGCCGACCGGCAGCGCGGAGCCGTGTGGGAAGAGGTGATCATTCACCTGCCGGCGCACGTCCAGCTGGTGTCGCTGTCGGCGACGGTGAGCAACGCGGAGGAGTTCGCGGACTGGCTGGTCACCGTCCGTGGCCACACCCGGGTCGTCGTCTCCGAGCACCGCCCGGTTCCACTGTGGCAGCACGTGCTGGCCGACCGGCAGCTGCACGACCTGTTCGTCGCCGGCCCGCTCGCCGCGGGCACCCTCCCGGGCCCGCGCGGGGAGGCGGCGGACGTCTTCCCCCGCACCCGCGGGGACGCGGCGGGCGGCCTCGGGCGCGCGCGGCGCGGGGACGCGACAGCCCCTGGCACGGTGGCTCCTGGCACGACAGCCGCCCCGGTCACCGGCCCGGACGCGGCCGGGGACACAGGCCCGGCACGTCCCCGGATCAACCCGGACCTGATCCGCCTGTCCCGGCAGGACAGCCGCCGCCCGCCACGGCCGCGGGGCCGCGGCGGCGGGGCGGTGGCCCCGCCGCGCGAGCGGCCCTGGGTGCCCAGCCGGCCCGAGGTCGTCCGCCATCTCGACCGCGCCGGGCTGCTCCCGGCGATCACCTTCGTGTTCAGCCGGGCGGGCTGTGACGCCGCGGTGTCCGCCTGCGTGCGCGCCGGCCTGCGGCTGACCACGACGGAGGAACGGCAGACCATCCGCGAGCACGTGCGCGCCCGCACCGCGAGCATCCCCGCGGACGACCTGCGCGTACTCGGCTACTGGGAGTGGCTGGACGGTCTTGAGTGCGGCATCGCCGCGCACCACGCCGGGATGCTGCCCACGTTCAAGGAAGTGGTCGAGGAGCTGTTCGTCCGCGGCCTGGTGCGGGCCGTGTTCGCCACCGAGACCCTGGCGCTGGGCATCAACATGCCGGCGCGCACGGTTGTCCTGGAGCGGCTGAGCAAGTTCAACGGCGAGACCCGCGCCGACATCACCCCGGGTGAGTACACCCAGTTCACCGGGCGGGCCGGGCGGCGCGGCATCGACATCGAGGGGCACGCGGTCGTGCTGTGGCAGCCCGGTCTCGACCCGGTGGCCCTGGCGGGGCTGGCGTCGGCCCGCACCTATCCGCTCCGGTCGTCGTTCCGGCCGTCGTACAACATGGCCGTCAACCTCGTCGGGCGACTCGGGCGGACCGAGGCCCGCAGCGTTCTTGAGTCGTCCTTCGCACAGTTCCAGGCCGACCGCGCGGTCGTCGGCCTGGCCCGGCAGGTCCGCCGCAACAGCGGCGCGCTCGACGAGCTGGCCGCCGAGCTGACCTGCGAGCAGGGCCCGGTCAGCGAATACGCGCGCCTGCGCGAGGAGATCCGCGCCCGCGAGGCGGCGCTGTCGCGGGAGGGCGCCAACCGCCGCCGCGCCGAAGCGCTCGAGGCGCTGTCCCGGCTGCGGGTCGGGGATGTCGTGCGCGTCCCGGCCGGCCGGCGCAGCGGCCTGGCGGTCGTGCTCGACCCCGGGGTGAACGGCCACGGCGACGACGGCCCGCGCCCGGTCGTCCTGACGGTGGACAGGCAGGTCCGCCGGCTCTCCACGGTCGACTTCCCGGTGGCCGTCGAGGCGCTGGGCCGCGTCCGGGTGCCGCGGACGTTCAACCCGCGCTCGCCGCAGTCGCGCCGTGACCTGGCGTCGTCACTGCGCCAGGTCGACGTCCCGCCTGAGCAGGGGCGGCGGGCCCGGGAGCGGGCCGCCGCCGCGGACGACACCGAACTCGCCCGGCTGCGCCGCGCGCTGCGCGCCCATCCCGTGCACGGCTGCCCGGAGCGGGAGGCGCACCTGCGCGTCATGGACCGCCACGCGAAGCTGCGCCGGGAGACCGACACCCTCCAGCGGCGCATCGAGAACCGCACGAACACCGTCGCGAAGATCTTCGACCGGGTGTGTGCGGCTCTGGAGACGCTGGGCTACCTGCGGGGTGACACCGTCACCGCCGCCGGCGCTCTGCTCAGCCGTGTCTACACCGAGCAGGACCTGCTCGTCGCCGAATGCCTGCGCGACGGCGTGTGGGAGGGGCTGTCACCGGCCGCGCTCGCCGCGGCGGTCTCCACGCTCGTCTACGAGCCCCGCGGCGAGGAGGCGACGGCGGCGAAGACACCCGGCGATCCCGGGCTGCGGGACGCGCTTACGGCCACGGCCCGCATCGCCGGCCGGCTGCGTGACATCGAGGCCGGCCACGGACTGGACTTCCTGCGCCCGCCCGAGCCCGGATTCGCCTGGGTGGCGTTCGGCTGGGCGTCCGGAGGCTCCCTGGAGAAGGTCCTGACCGACTCCGGTCTGGACCTCACCGCCGGCGACTTCGTCCGCTGGATGCGTCAGCTCATCGACCTGCTCGACCAGATCGTCCAGGTCGCCCCGGAGGATTCGACCGTGCGGGGTGTCGCCCGCGCGGCGCTCGACGCCGTCCGCCGCGGCGTCGTCGCCTACGCCATGTCGATATAGCTCCCTGTAAGGGCACGGCTCCCTGCGGTACGGCGTCCCAGGCCGATACGGCGGCCTTTATCTGATCTTGTATTTACCCTGTTTGTCACCGCCGCGGACGGTCGCGGCTCCTATCCGTCCCGCTGTCGTCAGATGCCGCTTTCAGGCGCCGCTTTCATATAGCGCCTTCAGGTGCCGCCGAAGCGGACCGGGAGCTCGAGGAGGCCGCGGAAGGACGACGCCGCGGGCAGCCACTGGAGGTTCTCCGGCGCCACCTCGAGCGCGAGGTTGGGCAGCCTTCGCAGCAGTGTGCCGATGGCGGTCCGCGCCTCCATCCGGGCCAGTGACACACCCAGGCAGTAGTGGACGCCGTACCCGAAGGCCATGTGCGGGTTGTCCGTCCGGTCGACGTGCAGCCGGTCGGGGTCGGTGAAATGCGCCGGGTCGTGATTGGCCGCGTTGAGGACGACGGTGACGATCGAGCCTTTCGGAACACGCACCCCGCTGTACTCGACGTCCTCCGTCGCCAGCCGGAAGCTCGCCACCGGGACCGACCCGTTGAAAC
Organism: Protofrankia sp. CiP1_Cm_nod3; assembly: GCF_982290655.1. Taxonomy (NCBI): domain Bacteria; kingdom Bacillati; phylum Actinomycetota; class Actinomycetes; order Frankiales; family Frankiaceae; genus Protofrankia; species Protofrankia sp. CiP1_Cm_nod3. The sequence goes on along the minus strand of NZ_CEVIVD010000009.1, from coordinate 58,435 downwards.
GGAGCAGCTCCTCGATCGCGCCCGGCAGGAGGTGCGGGTTCTTCGTTATCAGGTCGAGCTGGTCCGGGTTCGTCAGCAACGCGGTGACCGCGTTCCCGATGAAGTCGGCCGTTGTCTGGTGACCGGCGAACAGCAGCAGGAACGCGGTCGAGACCAGCTCCTCCTCGGAGAGTTTCCCGCCGCCGTCACGGGCCGTGATCAACGCGCTGATCAGGTCGTCGCCGGGCCGGTCACGCTTGTTCCCGACCAGCTTGGTCAGATAGGCGTAGAGGTCCTGCTGGGCCTCCTGGATGGCGGCCCGGTCCTCCTCGTTGCTGCGCCCGGCCGTGCCCTGGGTGCGGATGACCTGCGTGCCGCTGAAGAACTGCTCGCGGTCCTCGACCGGGACGCCGAGAAGTTCACAGATCACGTTCATCGGCAGCGGAAGGGCGAACTCGCCGATCAGCTCGGCACGGCCGGCGGGCACGATCGCGTCCAGCAGTTCGTCCACGAGCTGCTGGACGCGGGGGGCCAGCGCCTCGATACGGCGCGGGGTGAACGCCTGGGAGACCAGGCGGCGCAGCCGGCTGTGTTCCGGCGGGTCCGCGTTGAGCATGTTCCTGTTCAACGCGACCGACTTCTCACCGAAAACCTGCAGGTAGAGGTCCCCGGCCCGGTCGATGTCCTTGCTCAGCCGCGGGTCGGAGAGCACCGCTCTCGCGTCGGCGTACCGGGTGACCATCCAGGTCTCGAACCTGGGCGTCTTCACCCGGCAGACCGGCGCGTTCTCCCGCAGCCGGGCGTACGTCGGGTACGGGTCAAGACGGAATTCCGGGGTGAACAGCTCGGCCGCGGGAACCGCCTGTGTGACTTCACTCATACTGGATTCCTTCTGCTGGATGCTTCCACCCGTGAAATCGAGGGCGAAAACGGCTGCTGTCACGACCGTTCAGTCCCTCGGTCGCGTGATTCGGCCGTGTTCGACGCACGCGCGCACGTCACAGCATCGACAGTATGAGACCGGAGCCGCCTGCGCCCGTCGACGATGAGCGCGACGAAAATAACGGTGAAAACTGTTTCTCAACCGTCAGAGCGGAATCAGGCGGACGCCGGGGCCGCATAGTCGGGCCATGTCACCCGGATCGGATGTGATCATGGCTACTGGCCCTCGCTGACGCAGCGCCATCTCCGCGACCATGGCGTCGATGGCGTACTTGTGCCCATGTAGGTTCGCGGCCCGCAGCAGTGCCGACGCGGCTCGTGCGGCATCCCTGGTGAGGGATTCCACCTGGACGCGAGCGAGGATCCAGGTCATGCGCGCCGCGTCTGTTCTGGGGTGTGTCGCTTCGATGATGGTTGCGGCGCAGGTCCTGACCCTCCATTCCATGCGCTGTGCCCCGTCCAGGACGACCATGACCCTTCGCCGCCCCTCGACGAAGCCGGACAGTCCCGCGCAGTCAAGAACAAGGGTCCCCTGCGTAGCTGAGACTTTCACGCAGCGTCGTGCTCCTGCGCAACCGTGCCGGTGAGCGCTTCATGCGCCCAGGCCCGCTCGTCGTCTGTGAACGCGCCGTGCTCTTCCTGGTAGACACGGATGTCCTCGGCGAGGAGTTCGCGGCGAATACGGTCCTCAATCATCTTTGCGACGAAGCCGGAGAACTCGCGTTTACCGATCAGCTCACGTACGGCGTCAGCGGTCCCCTGCGGAAGGGACAGGCTCAACCGAGTGGAAGGACCTTCACCCAGCGGGTATTCATGGATACTCATATGGGTACTGTAACATTTCTGCTGTTACGACAGCGGCGTCGTCACGTCCGATCGGTTCACCGGCCGGGCGCCTACACCCGTATCCGGACGAAGGTGGGCTGTATGTCGACCTCGCAGCGCAGGCTGTTCGCGATGTAGCACGCCTGGTGGGCCAGCTCCACCAGGCGGTGCAGCCGCTCGAGCGGGACGTCCCCGGCAACCACGATGCGTGGCCGCAGCAGGAGCTGTTCGGGGTTGGGGCGCTCGGGTGAGCCGCGAAAGGCGGGATCCGCGCTGAGCTGGACGCTTACGGACGCGGGCGGGCATTCGCCGTGATGCTCCCGGCCGTACGCCTCGTAGCCGGCGGCCGTCGAGCCCTCCCACTGGCAGCGGGCCCGATACCGGTGCCGCTCATGCTGATCCACGCAGCCTCCTGACGAGGGCGGTTTCTCACCATCAGGACGTCGGCGGCTTCGATAACCGATAACCGAGTACCAGCGGCCTGCTGGAAGCGGGGTGGCGGGTCAGCGGAAGGCGACCATCTCGCGTAGCCACTCGCTCAGTTCGGCGATTTCGGTGGCCGACGCGCTGCCCAGCGGCGCGGACCGGGCGAACCGCCGGGTGGACACCGCCGTGATCTCTTCGGTGCGCGCCCAGCTCCGCCTGTCCAGGCCGGACTCGGGGGAGTCGATGCGCACGTGATGGTCCAGGCCCCGGTCCCGCGTGGTCAGGGGCACCACGAGGGCCATGTCGATCGGGAACCGGCAGTGCGTCGCCGAGCCGACCACCACGGCCGGGCGTAGGTGGCCCTGCTCGTGCCCGATCGGCTGGCCGAAGTCCACCAGCCACACCTGCCAGGGCGCGAGCCTCAGCATCCGGCTCACCGGTTGTACTCCGGGTACTCCTCACGCGCGTCGGGCAGGCCGTCGCCGGCCGCGTTGTCGGCCGGCCGCGCCTCGGCCTGGTAGCTGGCCCACTCGTCAGGGTCGGCGCGCAGCTCCTCGTAGCGTCGCATGATGCGGTTGATCTTGTGTTCCCGCACCAGATGCCGGACCGCCTCGCCCAGGGACACGCCGTGGAAGTCGCGTTCGGCGATCTCCGCCAGCTCGTCGCGTAGCCCGCTGTCAAGCTGCATGGACGTCGTAGCCATAGGCTCCAGTATGGCATGTGCTATAGATCGTGCCGTGGCGATGCCGGTCGAAGACCGGGTGCGTACAAGCGGGATCTGCGGTGTGGGCGGGGTGCGGGCTCTCGGGTCATGGCGGAGCGCACCGAACGCGACAGGAAGACAATAGTATAGGTCGAGTTATAATAACTTGAGATATCCATGATGGGAGGCGCGCTGGGAAGCGTCACTGGGAGGGGCGATGGACAAGCCTGCCGAGATGTTCGACCGCGACTTCGAGTGGGCCGAACTGGCCCGCTTCGCTCGTTATCCGGGTGGCGAAGCGACCCTGGGGGTGGTCTCCGGCCGGCGGCGACAGGGCAAGACGTTCCTCCTCGACGCGGTCACCCGTGCCGGTGGCGGTTTCATGTTCACCGCGACCGAGACCACCGAAGCCGATGGCCTCAGGCAGTTCGGTGCGGCGCTGGCCCGCTACCGCGACGAGCCAGCACCCTTCCGCTTCGCCCACTGGGACGAGGCCGTGAACCAGCTCATGCGGATCGCCACCGATGGGCCCACCACCGCCGTCATCGACGAGTTCCCCTTCCTCGCCAAGGCGTCACCCGCGCTGCCGTCCATCATCCAGCGCGCTCTGGACCCCGCCGCGCAGCACGGCAACACACCCGTGCGTCTGCTGTTGTGCGGCTCCGCGCTGCCCTTCATGGGCCGGCTGCTCGCCGGCAACGCCCCGCTGCGCGGCCGCGCGGGGCTCGAACTCGTCGTTCCCACCCTCGACTTCCGTACCGCCGGCCGGTTCTGGGAGATCACCGACCCGCGCACCGCCGTACTCACCCACGCCGTCGTCGGCGGCACCCCCGCCTACCGGCGCGAATTCACCCAGGGTGACGTCCCCGCCGGCCCCGACGACTTCGACGACTGGGTCGCCCGGGCCGTCATCAACCCCGCCCGGCCCCTCTTCCGCGAAGCCCGTTACCTCCTCGCTGAGGAACCCGACCTGCACGACGTCGCGCTCTACCATTCCGTGCTGGCAGCCATCACCGCCGGTAACGCGGCGCGCGGCGGGATCGCCGACTACCTCGGCCGCAGATCCACCGACCTCGCCCATCCGCTGAGCGTTCTCGAGGACGTCGGCCTGATCCGCCACGAGCCCGACGCGTTCCGCCGGAACCGTTCCACCTATCGGATCGCCGAACCCCTGGTCACCTTCTACCACGCCGTCATGCGCCCCTACTGGGGCGATCTGGAACGGCCGGGCCGGGCCCCGGCCGTGTGGCGGCGTGCCGGGCCCACCTTCCGTAGCAAAGTGGTCGGCCCGCACTTCGAGAACCTCTGCCGCGAATGGGCCCGCTGGTACGCGGTTCCCGACACGTACGGTGGCCACTCCTACCGGGTGGCCGCAGGGGCCGTCAACGATCCGGCGGCCAGGACCAGTCACGAGGTCGACGTCGCGGTCCTCGGCCACGACGAATCCGGCCACGACGTCCTGCTCGCCATCGGTGAGGCGAAGTGGGGCGACGTCATGGGCCTGCGCCACCTGCGCCGCCTCGACCACATCCGTGGACTGCTGCGCACCCGCCACGCCGCCCCCGCCCACCCGACACGCCTGATGTGTTTCAGCGGCGCGGGTTTCACCGACGAGCTACGGCAGGCCGCTGCCGAGGACTCCACCATCCAGCTTGTCGATCTACACAGAATCTATTACGGTGAGTAATTATGCGAAGAGGGTCCCGGTACGGCTGAGCCTCTCACGCGATACCATGCCGCTACGCGGCCTCGCCGGTGATCATCTCATGGGCCCAGGCCCGCTCATCGTCGCCGATGGACGCATAAGGGCCGATGGACGCATGAGGGACGCGGAGGAAGCCGGTGGAAGTTCCCCTGACATCGACCGGTCGACCTGGCGGGCCGGGCCCGGGCGCCATGCGTCCCGCGGGGCTTCGCCGCGGCACCGCCGCCCCACACGCTGAACGTCCGATTATGCCAAGTTACTGATCGTACCAGGTAGTCGATCATTCCGCCGGGCCGGTACGGCTGGCGTGACCCGTCTTCGTGCCAGGGAGAACTCCCGTGTCCGGATGGTTGCGTGCTGTCGGGCTGCTCGCCGGCGCCGCGCTCGACGCCGCCCTCGCCGACCCGGCGCGGCGGCACCCGGTGGCGGCCTTCGGGGGCGTCGCCAACCACACCGAGCGGCTGCTCTACCGCGACAGCCGGGCCGCCGGGCTGGCCTACACCTGCGCCCTCGCCGGCGGCACTGTCGCCGTCGGCGCCCTGGCGCGCTCCGGGGTGACCAGGGCCGGCCGGCGGCTCGGCTGCCAGCGGGCCGCCTCGGTGGCGCTGACCACGGCGGCGACGTGGACGGTGCTCGGCGGGACGTCCCTGCGCCGCCACGGCCGTCGCCTCGGCGGCGAGCTCCTGCGCGACGACCTGCTCGCCGCCCGTGGCCGCCTGCCGTCGCTGTGCGGCCGGGACCCGGCCGTCCTCGACCGCGCCGGGCTGTCCCGGGCGGGGGTGGAGTCGCTGGCCGAGAACACCTCGGACGCGGTCGTCGGGCCGCTGCTGTGGGGGGCGCTCGGCGGTGTCCCGGGGCTGCTCGGCTACAGGGCGGTCAACACCCTGGACGCGCTGGTCGGCTACCGCAGCACCCGGCACGCCCGCTTCGGCTGGGCCTCGGCCCGCCTGGACGATCTCGCGAACCTGCTGCCGTCCCGCGTCGCCGGGCTGCTGGCCTGCGCGTGCGCGCCGGTCGTCGGCGGCTCGTGTGTCGACGCCTTCTGGGTGATGCGCCGGGACGGCCACAGCCATCCCAGCCCGAACGCCGGCCAGGTGGAGGCGGCGTTCGCCGGCGCGCTCGGGCTGCGCCTCGGCGGGACGCTGCGCTACCACCACGGGGTGGAGCACCGGCCGGTGATGGGCTACGGCCGGCCGGCCGTACCCGCCGACCTGGAACGGGCCGCGGTCCTCTCCGCCGCGGTCAGCGCCTGCGCGCTGCTGCTGGCCGCCGGTGTCGCCGTGGCCACGGCGACGGCCCGGTCGGCGCTGGGCTCGGCACAGGCCGCCGCACAGGCCGCCGCACAGCCCGCTTCCCCGGCTCGCGCGCGGGCCGCTGCCCGGCCGGGCCGGCGGGGCCGGCGGTGAGCGGGGGAGCGCTGCTGGTCGCCGGGACGGCGTCGGACGCGGGCAAGAGCGTCGTCACCGCCGGGCTGTGCCGCTGGCTCGCCCGCGAAGGCGTGCGGGTCGCGCCGTTCAAGGCGCAGAACATGGCGCTGAACTCGGTGGTGACCGCGGACGGCGCGGAGATCGGCCGGGCCCAGGCGATGCAGGCCGCCGCCGCCGGGGTCGAGCCGGAGGCGGCGATGAACCCGGTGCTGCTCAAACCCGGCAGCGACCGGCACAGCCAGCTCGTCGTGCTGGGCCGCCCGGTCGCCGAGGTCGACGCGCTGGGCTACCGCCCGTACAAGGCGCGGCTGGCCGGCATCGTCGCGGACTGCCTGGCCGACCTGCGCGGCCGGTTCGACGCGGTGATCTGCGAGGGCGCCGGCTCCCCCGCGGAGATCAACCTGCGGGACACCGACATCGCGAACATGGGCCTGGCCCGGGCCGCGAACCTGCCGGTGCTCGTCGTCGGCGACATCGACCGCGGCGGGGTGTTCGCCGCCCTGTTCGGCACCCTCGCGCTGCTCGACGCCGGCGACCAGGCGCTGGTCGCCGGCTGGATCGTCAACAAGTTCCGCGGCGACCCCCGGCTGCTCGAGCCCGGGCTGCGCCAGCTCGAACGGCTCACCGGCCGTCCGGTACACGGGGTGCTGCCGTGGCGCTCCGGGCTGTGGCTGGACGTCGAGGACTCCCTGGACCTCGCCTCCTATCCGGCCTCCTACCCGGCCCACCCGGACGCCGGCAGCGCCGGCACACCCAACGCTGCCGACACCCACAGTGACGAAACTGCCGCCGACGGTACCGGTAGTACCGGCGGCAGCAGCACCAACAGCTACCCGGGGGACGTCCTGCGGGTGGCGGTGATCCGGCTGCCGCGGCTGTCCAACATCACCGACATCGACGCGCTGCGGGCCGAGCCCGGGGTGCTGGTGGGCTTCGCGACCCGCCCCGACGACCTCACCGACGCCGATCTGGTGGTCGTCCCCGGAACCCGGGCGACCGTCGACGACCTCGGCTGGCTGCGCCGGCGCGGCCTGGACGCCGCCCTGCGCGCCCGGGCCGCGCGGGGCCGGCCGGTGTTGGGGATCTGCGGCGGCTACCAGATGCTCGGCCGGCGCATCGACGACCCGGTCGAATCCGGCGCCGGGACGGTCGACGGCCTCGGCCTGCTGCCGGTGACCACCGCCTTCGCCCCCGACAAGCTGCTCGGCCGCCGTATCGGGACGACCCCCGACGGCCTGACCGTGACCGGCTACGAGATCCGCCATGGCCGGCTCACCGTCCACGACACCGGGCCGGTCGCGGCGTCGGCGGGTGGGTCGGCGAGAGGGGCGGTCGGGGGATCGGCCGCCGAGCCGTTCGCCGCGGACGGGGTGCGGGCCGGCGCGGTCGCCGGCACGAGCTGGCACGGGCTGCTGGAGAACGACGAGTTCCGCCGGGTGTTCCTCATCGACGTGGCGGCCCGCGCCGGGCGCTCGTTCACCCCGGCCCGCACCTGTTTCGCCGACGTCCGCCGCCGCCGCCTGGACGCCCTCGGCGACCTGGTCGCGGACCATCTCGACACCGCGGCCGTCCGCCGGCTGCTCGAGGGCGGCCCGCCGGCCGGCCTGCCCTTCGTCCCGCCGGGAGCACCGAGGTGACAGCGGCCCCACGGCCGGCCGCCGGGCGCCGCGCGGACGGCCGCCCACCGGCCGTCCGGAGAAATGACCGTTATGGCCGGCTCGACGTGATCCGGAACGGCTGTCGTTCGTCCCGGCCGGCGCGCCGGCCGATGATCGGCTCGTCCTGGCCTGTCGGTAATCCGTCGGCGGGGATCCGCTCATCTGTTTCCCGTCACAGCGTCAGGCGCTGTATACCGGTCTGGCCGGGACGAGCAGGATCCGCGGGAGTGGTCAGGCCTGCCCGGGTAATGACCATCCGGGCGGGCGGAAGGCCCGGAAGAGGCGCCGAAGTCGGAACAGGCTCTCAAGGGGGTACCGAGCTTGTCGAACGACCCGTGGTGGCGAAATCCCAATATCGTCATTCCCTCCCTCGTGGCTGTGCTGACGGCGGTGCTGGGGCCGCTGGTGGCCCTGGCCCTCACCGGCAGCGGGACGGTGCAGCCCCCGCCGCCGCCCCCGCCCTCGACCTCGCCGTCCACCAGGACACCCGCACCCACGCCCACGCCGACCAGGAGCCACACGCCGAGCCCGGTCCGTACGACGCCGACGTCCCGGCCGCCGTGCACGCCGGGGACGGCCTCGCCGGCCCTTGACACCGATCAGGCGGCCGTCTGCGCGCTGCTGAGCAGCAGCAAGATCGATCGTCGCTCCTGCTACAGCCGTCCCGACCTGGAGTCGGTGGCCCCCTGGAACGCCCTGACCGCGATCACGTGCGAGACCGCCACGGACTCCACCAAGATCCAGTTCCTGCGCTACCGGACCGTCGCGGACCTGAACGCGTACCTGGACCGCGCCGCGGGCTCCGTCAACGGCCTGGGCAACTGCAAGGAGGGCCAGGAGGCGAACACCACCTGGTACCACTCGTCGGGCTCCGTCAAGGAGACGCTGGGCCGCAAGGTGTGCATCTTCCTGAAGGACGGCAAGTTCCAGATCAACTGGGCGTTCGACTCCGAGCGCGTCGTGGCGGTCCGGGAGGACCAGTCGGCCGTCTCCGTGGCCTCCTGGTGGGACAAGAACGCCTGCCTGCTCACATCCTGCTGACCGCGGGAAACACCGGTCGCGTGACGCGCGGCCCGGCCTGGGCCGACCATCCGCGTCCCGCTTCTGCCGGCTTATTGCCCGGCTCATTGCCCGGCTGGCCGTTCCCGTTGTTCCCGTTGTTCCCGTGTCCGCGGACGCCGGCCGGCAGAGGTGGGCGAGGGTGGGCGAGGGTGGCCGAAGAGCCCGGATCCGGCGGAACAGCCCCTGGCCCGTCCCGTCCGGCTACAGTGTGCCGTTGGTATGCCGTTGGTCGACCGGACTGTGAGGGTCAGCATGCGGTGGCAGGTCCGCAACGCCGGGCAGCGGCACGGCGGTGAGGTACCGGGTGCCGCGGAGGTACCGGGTGCCGCGCATGACAACGGCCCACGGGCCGCCACCCGGCCCGGCATGGACGACATCGGAGCCGGACGCGCCACCGGCCTCCCCCGGGAGATCGTTCTCTCCGACGGCTGCCTGGCCATCTCCTGAAACACCGACGTCCCACCCGGGACCAGGACGTCGACCACCTGGGTTCGCGTGCCGCACCCGTCCGCCGGCTGATCCTTTCTTCTCATCGGGAGTATCGACGTGACACCTCCTGGCAGCGAGCCGGTGATCGTTCTGCTGTCCACCGCCGACACCGAGCTGTTGGCGGCCCGGGCCAGCGGGATGCCGTGGCGGGTGGCGAACCCGGCCCGGCTCGCCGCCGACGGCGTCCCCGGCCTGCTGCGGGGCGCGGACGCGGTGGTCGTCCGGCTGCTCGGGGGGCAGCGGGCGTGGCCCGACGGGCTGGCGGCGGCGCTCGCCGCCGGGCTGCCCACGGTCGTCCTCGGCGGGGAGGCGGTGCCCGACGCCGACCTGATGCGCCGTTCCACCGTGCCGGCCGGCGTCGCCACCGAGGCGCTCGCCTACCTGGTGGAGGGCGGCGCGGCGAACCTCGCCGAGCTGTACCGCTTCCTCGCCGACACGCTGCTGCTGACCGGGTTCGGGTTCGCCCCGCCCACGCCGATGCCCGCCGCCGGGGTGCACGGCATGCGCGCGGCGAAGACGGACCGTCCCACCGTCGGTGTCGTGTTCTACCGGGCGCACGCGACGTCCGGGAACACCGCCTTCGTGGACGTGCTGTGCGACGCGCTGGAGGCGCGCGGGGCCAATGCCCGGCCGGTGTTCGCCGCCTCCCTGCGCGGGCTGGGCTCGGCGTCCGACGACGTCCTCCCGCTGCTGGCCGGGGTGGACGTGCTGATCGTGACGATGCTCGCGGCCGGCGGCACCCGCCCGGCGGACGCGTCCGCCGGCGGGGACGAGGAGGCCTGGGACATCGGCGCGCTCGCCGCGCTCGACATCCCCGTGCTCCAGGGCCTGTGCCTGACGTCGTCGCGGGCGCAGTGGGCGGGCAGCGACGCGGGGCTGTCGCCGATGGACGCGGCCATGCAGGTCGCGATCCCCGAGTTCGACGGCCGGATCATCACCGTGCCGTTCTCGTTCAAGGAATCCGGGCCGGACGGGGTGCCCGTCTACCTGGCCGACCCCGAGCGCGCCGCCCGGCTGGCCGGGACCGCCGCCCGGCTCGCCCGGCTGCGCCACGTCCCGAACGTCGAGAAGAAGATCGCGCTGGTGCTGTCGTCGTACCCGACCAAGCACGCCCGGGTCGGCAACGCCGTGGGCCTGGACACCCCGGCGTCCGCCATCCGGCTGCTGGCCGCGCTGCGGGCCGCCGGCTACGACCTGGGCGAGAACGGGCCGGGCGGACGGGGTGTCCCCACCGACGGGGACACGCTCATCCACACGCTCATCGCCGCCGGCGGGCACGACGTCGAGTGGCTGACCGAACAGCAGCTCGCGGCCGCCCCGGCACGGGTGCCGGCGGGCGTGTACCGGCGCTGGTTCGACGCGCTGCCGGCGTCCCTGCGCGAAGGGATGCTCCGGCACTGGGGCGATCCGCCCGGCAGCCTCTACGTCGACCCGCCCGTACTCACTCCCGGTGACGTTCCCGGCGGCTCCGGCGGCGGGAACGACCGGGGCGGCGCAGGCGGCGGGGGTGGCGGCCGGCCGCGGCCCGCGGACGGGCCGGAGCCCGCGATCGTGCTGGCCGCGCTGCGGTTCGGCAACGTCCTGCTCATGATCCAGCCGCCGCGCGGGTTCGGAGAGAACCCGGTGGCGATCTACCACGATCCGGACCTGCCGCCGTCCCACCACTACCTGGCCGCCTACCGCTGGCTGGACGAGGAGTTCGGCGCGGACGCGGTCGTGCACCTGGGCAAGCACGGCACGCTGGAGTGGCTGCCCGGCAAGGGCCTCGGCCTGTCGGCCGGGTGCGCGCCGGACGCGGTCCTCGGCGACCTGCCGCTGGTCTACCCGTTCCTGGTCAACGACCCCGGGGAGGGCACACAGGCCAAGCGCCGGGCGCACGCGGTCATCGTCGACCATCTGGTGCCGCCGATGGCCCGCGCCGACACCTACGGTGACATGGCCCGGCTGGAACAGCTCCTGGACGAGCACGCCACCCTGGCCGCGCTCGACCCGGCCAAGCTGCCGGCGGTCCGCGCCCAGATCTGGACGCTGATCCAGGCCGCCCAGCTCCACCACGATCTCGGGCTGGACGAGCGTCCCGGCGACGACGACTTCGACGACTTCCTGCTGCACGTCGACGGCTACCTCTGCGAGGTGAAGGACACCCAGATCCGCGACGGCCTGCACATCCTCGGCGACGTCCCGGCCGGGGACGCGCGGGTGAACCTGGTGCTGGCGATCCTGCGGGCGTCGCAGGTGTGGGGCGGCACGGCGGGGGCGCTGCCGGGCCTGCGGGCCGCGCTCGGCCTGGTCGAGGGCGGCGGTGCCGCGCGGGTGAAGGTCGACGGTTTCGAGGCGGCCGCCCGCGCGCTCGTCGCCGGCATGGAAGCCACCGGCTGGGACCCGGCCGCGGCGGCCAGGGTGTGCGCGGACGTCCTCACGGACAGTGTTCTTCCCACTGACGCTCTCCCATCCGGCGCCGCCCAGCCCGCCGCCGAGGAGAACGCGGGGAGCATGACCACGGGCAGCGGCAGCGCGGGGAGCAGCGGCAACACCGCCGCAGGCGCCGCCGGCAACGCCCTCGCCGAAGCTCCCGGCACCGTCGAGGGCATCGGAGCCACCGGAGCCACCGGGGACGCCGAAGCGGCCGAAGACACCGGGACAACCGGCGGCGGCGAGGCTGGCGGCGGCGAGGCTGGCGGCGGCGAGGCTGGCGGCGGCGCCTGCGGCCCCGGGTACGCCGAGGTCGAACGGGTGCTCGCGTTCGCCGCCGCCGAGGTGGTGCCGCGCCTGGACCGGACCTCCGACGAGATCACCAACGTGCTGCGGGCGCTGGGCGGCGGGTTCGTGCCCCCCGGGCCGTCCGGCTCGCCCACCCGGGGGCTGGTGGGCGTGCTGCCGACCGGGCGGAACTTCTGCTCGGTCGACCCGAAGGCGATCCCGTCCCGGCTGGCCTGGGAGACCGGCCGGGCGCTCGCCGACTCGCTGCTGGCCCGCCACCTCGCCGACACCGGCTCCTACCCGGCCTCGGTGGGCCTGACCGTCTGGGGCACCTCCGCCATGCGCACGCAGGGTGACGACATCGCGGAGGTGCTGGCGCTGCTCGGCTGCCGTCCGACCTGGGACGACGCCTCCCGACGGGTGACCGGTTTCGAGGTGGTGGCGCTGGCTGAGCTCGGCCGGCCCCGGGTGGACGTGGTGGTGCGGATCTCCGGTTTCTTCCGGGACGCCTTCCCGCACGTGATCGCCCTGCTCGACGACGCGATCACCACCGTCGCCGGGCTCGACGACGAGGCCGACGCCGACAACCTGCTCGCCGCGCACGTCCGCGCCGACCTCGCCCGCGACGGCGCCGCCCACGGCGACCGGCGGCGGGCGACCAGCCGGATCTTCGGCTCGAAGCCAGGGGCGTACGGCGCCGGCCTGCTGCCCCTGATCGACTCACGGGAGTGGCGTTCGGACGCCGACCTCGCCGAGGTGTACGCGGTCTGGGGCGGCTACGCCTACGGCCGCGGCCTCGACGGGCGTCAGGCCCGCGCCGACATGGAGCAGGCGTTCCGCCGCATCCAGGTGGCGGTGAAGAACGCCGACACCCGCGAGCATGACCTGGTCGACTCCGACGACTACTTCCAGTACCACGGCGGGATGGTGGCGGCGGTGCGGGCGCTCACCGGCGCGTCCCCGGCCGCCTACATCGGCGACAGCGCCGTACCGGACGCGGTGCGCACCCGCACCCTGCGGGAGGAGACCCACCGGGTCTTCCGCGCCCGGGTGGTCAACCCGCGGTGGATCGCGGCGATGCGCCGCCACGGCTACAAGGGCGCGTTCGAGCTGGCCGCGACCGTGGACTACCTGTTCGGCTACGACGCCACCGCCGGTGTCGTCCAGGACTGGATGTACGAGTCGCTGGCCGCCTCCTACGTCTTCGACCCGGAAACCCGCGACTTCATGCGGGCGTCCAACCCGTGGGCGCTGCGCGGCATCGCCGAACGCCTGCTGGAGGCCGCCGACCGCGGCCTGTGGGAGAAGCCGGACCCCGCCACCCTCGACGGCCTCCGCCAGACCTACCTCGACCTCGAAGGCGACCTCGAAGGCCCCGGCGAGAACACCTGACCGGATACCGCCGGCGGGAACACCCGGCACCGGCCCGGCTCCCGCCCCGGGCTGGTCGCCGGCCATGCACCGGCGGCCGTTGCCACGCGGGAGAATGGTGGCCACAGATGGGCCCGCGGGCCGCCCGGTGTCGTGGGCGGCCCGCGGATTTCTCTCCCCGTCGTCCGGCGGAAAGGTGCCGGTGCGCGCCGGCGGTCTCAGGCACGATGTCCCGGCCGTGGGATTCCTGCGGGCGCCGTCATGGCCGGCATGAGCCAGCCGGCGGCTGACTGTCCCACCGGCTTTCCCGGCGGACGAACGGGGTCGTTCACCCGGCTCCCGTCACCATGGGGCCGGTGACTCCCACCTACTTGCAGGACTTGCCCTGCACCTACTTGCAGGACTTGCCCTGCACCTACTTGCAGGATTTGTCCTGTGCCTACTTGTAGGACTCGTCCTGGTGGAACTTGCCGTGCCCGTCGTACCAGCCATGGCCGTCGTACCATTTGCCGTGGTCGTACCAGCCATAACCGTACCAGTCGTGGTCGAATTTCTTGTGGTCGAAGTCCTTGAAACCATATGACTTGAAGTCGTACTTACCGTAGTCGTACCCGCTCCCGTACGACTTGTCGAAATGGCCCGTTGACGGAGCCGCCTGCGCGGCCGCCGGGGCGACCAGGACCGCAGAGAGGGCCACGCCCACCGCGGGCAGCAGGTACAGGGGCTTTTTCACGAGCTTCATGTCGTTTCCCTTCATGGTCGGCCGGTAAGCCGCTGGCTTCAGGAACCGGCGCCTTGCTCCAGGATGCCCGGCCGCCGTGTGATGGTAAACATTGCCATCTTCACCCGTTTTTCTGACGGGGCGTGACAGTGGCGGATGCGGTTCCGCCGGCCGGCCGTTAACATTTCCGCCCCATCCGTCCCGGCGCACGGTCCCGGAAGCGGCCGGAGAACCACCGGCACCGGTGCCCCGCGAAAGCATCGGCTAATACGATGGCGGCCCGCCGCCCACCGGGCGGGAACTGTCCGGATTCTCCGCCCGGTTCACACCACCACACATCCCCCCGGCCCCGGCGGTGGCGGTGGCGGTGGCGTCGCACGCCCACCGCGCCCGGAGCTCACCCGACGGGGTCCGGCGACGGGAGCAGACCATGGTCACAGGTGCGGGGACGGGTGAGGACGGCGCCCGGTTCCAGCTCGTCCTCCCCGCAGCCGGATGGAGTAGGTGGCACCGCGTGGCTGGACCGCGTGACCGGTTCCTACCCGGTGGACGGCTGGGAGGGGCGGGCCGGCCGGCGGCCGCGGCGGCGTGGACGCGGGGTGACGCCCGGCTCGCGGGTGCCGCGGTGGTCGAGCATGAGGGCGAACGGGCGGCCGGGCGCCTGCCCGGCCATCGCGCGCTCCACACGGGCGAGAAGATCGTCGAAACGCGACGCGCGCAGGACCTCGGCGGAGGGCAACACCGCCCACCATCTGTCACCATCGGCGCTCTGGCCGAATATGACCACCGGCGGCTCTGTCATGACGACAACATTGCCGGTCGTCCGCGGACGACCGGCGGCAACAGAGTGAACATACGGTTACGTACAGCCAGGCGACTGGATGACGGCGCCCGGCGTCCAGGCTCGCCGTCACGCCCGTCCGCCGCATTGCCGCGTAAACCCGACAACGGCAGGGTCCTGCCGTCGAACGCGCCGCCCTCGTCGCGGGCGCCCGTCTGCGTCCGTCAGCGTCGGCTGAGCCCTGCCGGCGGCCAGGGCCCGGCCGCGCCGTCGAAGGCCACCACGAAATCCGCCGCCTCGTCCGGTGCTCCGTCGAGAGCGATACCGGCGCGGGCGGCCAACGCGACCGCCGCCAGCCCGGAATGGACCTCAAGCTTGCCGAGCAGGTTCTGGACGTGGGTGCGCACGGTGTTCGAGGACAGGAACAGCTGGGCGGCGATGGCGCCGCGGTCGAGCCCGTTCACCATGCACTGCAGGATCTGCCGTTCGCGGCGGGTGAGGGTGGCGAGCTTCCGCTGCGCGGGGGACGGCTGCGCCGACCGTGCCAGCTCGGTGAGAACAGCCCCCAGCAGGGACGGCGGAAACCAGCTCTCACCGTCACGAATACCTCGTACCACGGATATCAGGTGGCGCAGGCCCAGCCGTTTCGGCACCCACGAACGTACTCCGGCGCGTACCGCGGCGGCGGCCAGACGTGGGTCGTCCAGATCGGTCACAACGATCGTCGGCAGCCGTTCGCACAGCCGTCGCAGTCGCCTGGCGAGTTCGGCCGCGTCTTCACCGAGCAGTTCCACGTCAAGTAGAAGAATGTCCACCTGACGCATGTCCAGAATCCTGTTCGCCGTCTCCAGGCTGGGCACCGCGTCCAGCACCGTGAAATCGTTCTCGATACGTATGGCGGCGGCGATGACACTGCTGAAGGCACGCTGGGAATCGACGATCAGTAGCCGGCTCGGTTGCATGCTGGACATGTACCGTCCGGGTGCTTCCAGCACACCTCCGACGCACCTGCGATCAGCCCGGGAATCGCTCGCGGAAGGGCCGGCCGAAGGCGCGTCAATTGTGGAAGAAGCCCTGTCGTGGCAGGGGCCCCGGCAGGGCAGGAACCTCAGGATCCCTGTCGTGGGAGGGCCGGCCGGGGCCGCGAGGGAAAGCGGGGTCAGCCGGCGCGGTCCAGCAGGCCGGACCTGGCCGCCAGCGCGGCGGCTTCCAGCCGGCTGTGTACGCCGAGTTTGGTCAGCACGTTCTGGATGTGCGAGCGTGCCGTGTTCACCGTGATACCGAGATCCGCCGCGAGAACGGCGGTGCTCTGCCCCCGCCCGAGCCGGACGAGCACGTCCCGCTCCCGGCTGGTCAGCAGGGTGTCAACGGTGGCCGGCGCGCCGGAGCGGCGGGGGGTGCGCGCACCTCGCACGACGGCGCACACGTCGGTCATCGTCTTTCCACGGCCGACGCGTTCCGCGATCGCGATGACCCGTTCGATGTCCTGCGTCTTGGACGCCATCCCGCCGGCACCGGCCCGGATGGCGGCACTGATCGCCGCGACGTCGGTGGAGCCGGTGAGCAGCAGCAGATTCGTCACCGGTGCCAGGCCGGCGAGGGAACGAATCAGATCCAGGCCGTCGCCGTCCGGGAAACCGAGGTCGATCATCCCCAGGTCGGGCCGGTGACATCGGATCGCGTTCTCGGCGTCGGCGGCGGTGAACGCCACCGCGCACACCGTCCAGCCGCGCGCGGTCAGCATCGTCGCCATACCTTCGACGAACATGCGATGGCCGTCGCAGAGAACCACCCTCACGACACGCCCCGACGGATACCGCGGGCCGTGTCGGTCGGCGCCATCATAAACTTCCCCCAATACTCGCGAAATCTCTTCGCCCGACAACCGTGTCCTCGCTCGACAACGAGGACCACTGACTCGTACCCGGCCACCGCGGCGGTATGCCGTATGCGCTCCGCGACACAGCGCGCGGCCCGGCCGGGACCGCCTTCAGTAGCGCAGAATCAGCCGGTTGTCGGGCTTGAGAATTATCTTTCCTCTTGTGGTGTCCGGTATGGGCACCCCGGTGGGGAACACGAGCAGTTCGGGATCGGCGGTACGGGCCCCGGTCCCAGACGTCGATCTGGCCGATGACGCGGGCGGCGAGCTGGCGGCCGTCGGGGCCGTGGCCGATGGCGCCGAGCTGCCAGCGTCCCGGCGTGGCTGTCCGGCGGA
This sequence comes from Protofrankia sp. CiP1_Cm_nod3, assembly GCF_982290655.1. Classification (NCBI taxonomy): domain Bacteria; kingdom Bacillati; phylum Actinomycetota; class Actinomycetes; order Frankiales; family Frankiaceae; genus Protofrankia; species Protofrankia sp. CiP1_Cm_nod3. The sequence continues at coordinate 41,431 of NZ_CEVIVD010000009.1, read as the reverse complement.
TGGTGAGGTAAGCCAGTGAGCCGCCCTCGACCAGAGCGGGGCTGCGGGACGCGACCGCCGGTGTGCACAGCCCGGACGCGGCCGCCCGCTGGTCGGCCTCGATGCGGACCGTGCCGTCATCGGCAGCCAGGAGGTTGCTGCCGGCCCCGATGACCCTTGGCGCACTCCCCGCGCGACCGGCGGCGGCGACGAGTTCGGGAAAGTCGCCAGGGTCGTCGAGGACGGCCACTTCCTGGGCGGGGCCACCGAGGGCGCAGCGTGGTCAGCGAGGCGAGTGGGACGTTCGTGGCCAGCCACATGAACGGGGTCTCCTCGTGCCCTCTGTGCGTGCCCTCCAGCGCCACCAGGCTACGCGTGGATGCGGCCGCGACCCTGTCGGCGGCCTCGATGGCCTGGCTCGCCGTCGACGCGGCGAGTGCGGTGCGCAGCTCGGCGAGGCGGGTGCGGACGCGGCCGGAGTCTTGTCCGGCGGTCAAAGCGAGTGCCTGATCGGTGGCCTGGACCGCGCCATCTGGCTGGCGGGTGAGCAGCATGGCCTGGGCGAGGGATACCCCGTGCAGCAGGCGGTTGCGCGGCTGGCTGTGCCCGAACAGGCGCAGTCCATCGTCCAACAGCGGGATGGCCTGCTCCGGCCGTCCCGCCTCCAGCCAGGAGCGGCCAGCGTCGGCGACCCCGGGGTACACCACCCCTGGATCGGTCGGCGCCGGACTACTGGTCGAACTTGCCGTCGCGGATCGGCATACGGGCGGAATCATCGGCGACTGCCACTGGCGGTGGCCGCGCTGGCGCGGCGCGGCATGTATCCGTCGGGTACGGCAGGGGAATCATCCGGGATTTGGTGGGCATCACCATCGGTACCGGGATTCCATGCGCATCCGGACATATCCCGACGAACGGTGAGCGACATGATTCCCGCGGTCGCGGCACGGATGGTCCGCGCTGACTCCATGTGTTTCGCCGGACTGTCGGCGTGATGATACCGATGTGTGCGTCCATACGTCGTTGTTCGGATTTGGGTGTACCGGGAGGAAGCTGTTAGGGTGCCTCCGCCCGGGGGGGTTCGTTCCCGTGAGGAAGTAGTGTGCCCAGAAATCACCTGCCCGCGCCGTTGTCCGGTCCGTTCGAAATATCCGGATCGTCCACTCCGTCCGGCCCGGATGTTCCCCGCGGTCCGCGATCCCGGGCCCGGCACCGAGCTGCCGTGTTGCTGTCGGCTCTGCTGGCGCTGGTGGCGGGCGCCGGTCTCCAGGCCTGCCAGGAGCCGCGGCCGCCGGCGCCCACCCCGCCGCCCCCCTCGGCCGGCGCACCGGCGCCAGCGCTCTACGCGCCGACGAGCCCGTGGAACACCCCGGTCCCAGGGGACGCGCAGGCCGACGCGCACTCGGCCACGATGCTGCACACGGTCGTCGAGGCCGCGCGATCACGAAGCTTCGTGATCGCGGTCGGGGAGTGGTCGAGGCCGCTGTACCACGCCGACGCGGCCACCCCACGACACACCGTCACACTGACCGCCCCGTGGGCACCGGCGTCGACGATCTCCGACGTCCCGATCCCCGCGAACGCCGTCCCCGACCCGGCCGGCGACGGCCACATGGTGATCGTCGACCGTGCGACCGGGTGCGAGTACGACTTCTGGCAGGCGGTGCGGGGCGCCGACGGCGGATGGTCGGCGTCCTGGGCGAACGCGACCTCCACGGCCGGGCCGGGCTGGTACCCCCGCGGCCTGTCGGCGACCGGTTCGGGCGCGGCCGGTGCCGCGGGGGTGATCCGCCCCGAGGAGCTACGGGACGGCGAGATCCGGCACGCCCTGTTCTTCGCCTATCCGGACACGAGAGCCGGCGCCCCCGTCCTGCCGGCCACCGAGGGCGACGGGCGGAGCACGAATGCCGGCGCGATCCCCGAGGGTGCGCGCCTCCAGCTCGACCCGGGCGTGGACCTCTCCGCCCTCGGCCTCAACCCGTACGAAACGATCGTTGCTCGCGCGCTCCAGCGGTACGGGATGATCCTCGGCGACACGGGCGGCGGCGTCGGTCTCGTCGCGCAGAACCCGCTGTCGACCACGGTGCCCTACCCCTGGGGGGACCAGACGTACGTCGACCTGCCGCCCAGCCTGCTCACCCACATGCGGGTCCTCGCCCTCGGCCAGCCGCACGACAACACCGCCTCCCTCGAGCCCACCCCCTGCGCGACCCTGCGCTAGATCACGAGTCAGCGCGCAGTCACGTCACGTCCTGTGACCAAACGTCGACGATGGGGCCGGACCTGGTTACTTCACGCGTACGGGGGCAGAGGAGCGGACATGGACCGAGCGAGCCTCCTCCGCGACAGCATCGGCTGGGACGTGACGAACTGGTCGAGATGCCTGTCCTTCTGGGAGGAGCACAGCAGGTTCCGGGGAAACAGCAGGTTCCGGGACGACGGCGGATTCCGGGGGAAAAATGGCGGGGCAGACGCGGCCACCCCCAGCGTCCTCGAGATCGGTTTCGGTGGGACGCATGGTGGCCTCTCGCTGTGGCTGGCCACGAAGGGATTCCAGGTCGTGTGCTCCGGCCTTCAGGAGCCGTCGCCGGCCGCCCGGCGGCTGCACGCCGAGTACGGCGTCGGCGACGCGGTCACCTACGAGCGGATCGACGTGCTGAACCTCCCGTACACGGCCGCCTTCGACGTCGTCGCCTTCAAGTCCCTGCTGCCGGGAATGACCACCGGCGGTGACAGCTGGCCCGTCCCGCAGCGGAAGGCGGTCGCGAACATGTACCGGGCGCTGAAACCCGGCGGCGAGCTGTGGTTCGCGGAGAACGCGGCGGGGACGAGAATCCACGGTTTCTTCCGCACCCATTTCGGCTGGGGCCGGAAGGGATGCAGTTATCTGTCGGCCGAGGATGCCGTCGGGCTGTTGTCCGCGTTCGGGACGGTCGACTACACGACGCTGGGGATACTCGGTGGATTCGGCCGTTCCGAACGGCAGCGGCGGGCGCTCGGCACCGTCGACCGGGCCCTGTGCGAACGGGTCACCCCGCGGAACTGGCGGTACATCATCGCCGGTGTCGCCCGCGGGGATATCCAGGGGGAAACCGGATGGCACGCCGAGCACGAACGTCCCGGGAAAGAGCCTCCCAAGGTCGGCACGCCGGACGTGGCAGCTCGCCCGGCACCCTGACATGGCGGCCGAGAATGCCGGGACGGAGGGCGCCGTGCCACCGGCCGGCCAGCGTGACATCACGGTCTGGAACACCCCGGACGGGAACACCCTGGCCCGAAGAACAGCCGACCAGGAAACGGCAGACCAGGAGACAGCAAACCGAGAGGAAACAGACCGGGAAACGACGGACCAGGAAATGACAGAGCGGGAAACGATAGACGTCATCATCTCGACATATGACGAGGAACGCTACGTCGGGTGCTGCCTGGACGCAGTGCTGGCGCAGGACTATCCGGCGGAACTGGTGCGGGTCTGGCTGGTCGACGGCGGCTCCCGGGACCGCACCGTCGCGATCGCGGCCGAACGGGCGGCCACCGACCGGCGCCTGAGCGTGATAGCCGACGGGCGGCGCCGCAACCTGCCCGCGGCGTTGAACCTCGCCATCAGCCTCTCCGGCAACGGCCTGGTCGCGAAGGTGGATGCGCACGGCTACCCGGAGCGTGACTTCCTGCGCCGTGCTGTCGCCGTGCTGCGGGACGGCCCGCCCGACGTCGCCTGTGTGGGCGGACGGCCGCGGCAGCACGGCGACACCCGGTTCGGCGCGGCGGCCGCACTCGCCCGCACGTGCCGTTTCGGTGTCGGGGGCAGCGAATACGCGGGCCGGGCGGAACACGCGTTCGTCGACACCGTCCAGTGCGGGATCTACCGGCGGGCGGCGCTCGAACGTGTCGGCCTTTTCGACCCCGACATGGTCTGCGGCGAGGACGAGGAGCTGAACTGGCGGCTGCGGCGGGCCGGCTACCGCATAGTGCTCGACACCTCGATCGGGTTCCACTATCTGGCTCGGCCCTCCTGGCGGGCCGCGTTCGGCCAGTACTACGGATATGGCCGGGCCCGGGTACGGGTGTGCCGGGCACACCACGGCATGCTCCGGCCCCGGCATCTGGCGCCGGCGTCCTTCCTGCTCGCACTTGTGGGGCTGGCGGGAGCGTCGGTCTTTGCGTCCAGAACGCATCGGGCGGTCCTTGCCGCCAGGGCGCGGACGGCCCTCACCGTTGGTGCGCTGGCATATCCCGCCGCCGCGTCGCTGTCGGCGGCCACGGCGGTGAGACGCGCGCGCCGAGGCGGGCCCGTTCCCGGCATGACCGTCGCCGGGGGCCACCCGGACGGGTTTCCGGCGATGACAGCCAGGGTCGCGGCCTGTTTCGGGGCGCTGCACGCGGGCTACGCCCTCGGCACCCTGCGCGGGCTTCTCGACCGGCCACGGCGACACGGCTGAAACGGCTGAAACGAAAAAACGGGTCATCCGTCGCCGCGGAATGTGTTCACCGTCGCCGCCCGGGAGGGCACCAGCCGCGCTGAGAAGCGCAGGCCGACGCGCCCGAGCACGCGCGCGTCACCCCATCGCGGGACAAGAATGCCCCAGCCCGTCCCCAACGCCCGCGCGAAGATGACCGCGACCGCGATCCCGCCGGCCGAATACGCCAGCACCGAGGCGACCGACGCTCCGACACCGCCGTGCCCGGGGATGAGCATGATGTCGAGCGCCACCGTGGCGGCGAACGCGATGCCCACCGCGGCGGTCTCCAGCAGCGGTTTCCCCCGCGCGGTCAGCGCGTTGCCCAGCAGCTTGAGCGCGACGACCCCGAACGCGCCCACCGTCAGAACGCGCAGCTGGACGACCGAGTCCTGGAACTCGGCGCCGAAGACGGTCACGCAGAGAAAAGGCGCGGCCAGGACCAGACCGGCGCCGACCAGAAACGTGATAAGGACCGCCACCCGGAACACGGCCGCGGCCTGCGGGCCGGCATCGCCCCCATGGGAACGCACCAGGTCCGGGCGCTGCACGGCGGCCAGCGCCGTCGGCAGATAGAACAGCGCCTCGGCCCAGGCGACCGCCACGCTGTAGACACCCAGCTGGTGGGCACCGGCGATGGCGCCGACGAGCCACTGGTCGAGCTTGTAGTTGGCGAGCAGCATCGTCTGCCCGGCGTGCGCCTTCATCCCGAAGCCGAGCGACCGTCGCGCCAGGCGCAGGTCGGGGCGGCCGAACCCGGCCGCGCGGCGTCCCACATACCAGGCCATCAGCGCGGTGCCCAGCACCTGGCCGCCGATGCAGGCGGCGACCGCGACGGCGACGCTGAGCATGCCGAGGGCGGCGAGCAGGCCGTCGACGGTGACGTTCACCAGCGGGGCGAGCAGGTACACCGCGTTCGCGAACCCGAAGGCGTAGTCGGCCTGTGCCAGGAACAGCAGGTAGACCTGCATGATCAACAGTGGGACCGATGCGAGGACCAGCCAGCGCAGCCCGGCCGACGAATGCCCGCCGACCTGGGGGAAGAGCGCGATCAGGCCGCCGACCGCGCCGGCGGCGGCCGTCCCCAGCAGGAGGGCGAGCAGCACCGAGTTGGTCGCCAGCGCCGGCCGCAGCCCGGGTTCGGCCGAGGCGAAGTTGACGTTCGCCTGTTCCACGCCCAGCAGGGAGAGCTGGGAGACGACGTAGGCGATCACCGTGAGGAAGGCGACGTCGCCCCGGCCCGTGGCGCCCAGTGACCGCGCGACGATCAGGACGTTGGCGAGGGAGAGGACGGCGACCGCAAGCTGTGTGCCCCAGGTCGCGAGCGCCGACGAGACGAAGCTGGGATGCCGGGGGCCGCCGTCGCCATCCCCCCGCCAAGGCGCGGCCATTCTCGGCAGCCTATATCCACTGTCCGCTGTCCGCCGCTCGCCGTCCGCTCACGGCCGTCCGCTCACGGCCGTCCGCTCACTACCGCGCGTTCTTCTTCGCGTCCTCCTGGCGCACCGGCCCGGGAGGCGACGGGCCAGCGGCTCTCGGCCCTGCCGCTGTCGTCCGTCGTCCCCGCCGTCCCCGCCGTTGCCGGCGCGCCAGGAGGACTGGCCCGCTGCCGGGAGCCGGACTACGCTGATGACTATCCGCTTAATGCCAATGATCAAAGGTGGCAATCTTGCCTCCTCTGGCCGTTCTTGTGCCGCTTTTTGGCATTCTTTGTCACCGAACACCGATCGGGATGACCGAATGATGACCGAACATGGACGGACGCCTGGGCGTCTACTCCGACGACGTCTTCCGGCTTGAGCGGACCGCCGACGGTCCGCGGATCTCCTCCGACCAGGCGTTCCTCCTCTTCACCTGCGCGGTCGGGCAGCACTTCGACCGGCTCGTCCTCTTCGGCCGCACACTCCGCGCGGACCGGCCCGCGGACCACGTCCTGCCGCCCGGCACCGAACTCGTCGCGCTGCCGTACTACGCCAGCCTGCGCCGGCTGGGCGCGTTGGCGCGCGCGGCGGCCGGCACCGCCACCGGGATGTGGCGGGGACTGGCGCGGGTGGACGTCGTGTGGGTGCTCGGGCCGAACCCGTTCGCGATGCTCCTGATCGCGCTCGCTCTCCTGCGGCGCAGACGGGTCGTCCTCGGGGTCCGTCAGGACACCCCCGCCTACTTCCGCAGCCGCCTGCCCGGCCGCCGGTGGGCACCGGCGCTCGTGCCGGTCTGGGCACTGGACAGGAGCTACCGTCTGTTGGCGCGGTGGCTGCCGACAACGGTCGTCGGGACGGAACTCGCCCGCGGATATGGCTCCCGCCGATCCCGTTCCGGCGCCCGGCCTCGACTCCGGCCTCGACTCCGGTTGTGGTTGCGGTTACGCCGATGGGAACAGCGCCGGTGGGCCGGGTTTCCCGGCCACGGGTTTCCCGGCCACGGCGGGCGGCGGCGGGCGGCGGTCCTGCCGATGACGGTCACCCTGGTCCCCGCCCGGGACGTCGCCACGGCCGTGCCACAGCGTGACTGGACAGGGCCACTCGAACTGCTCGCCGTCGGCCGTGTCGACCGGGAGAAGAACCCCCTGCTGCTCGTCGACGCCCTCGCCCACCTGGAGCGGCAGCGGCCGGGGCGCCATGTGCTGCGGCTGCTCGGCCGCGGGCCGCTGGAGGACGCGGTCCGGCGGCACGCCCGCCGGCTCGGCGTCGACGGGCGCGTCGTCTTCGGGGGTTACGTCCCCTTCGGCCCGGCTCTGCTGCGGTTCTACCGGCAGGCGCACATCCTCGTGCACGTCTCGCTCACCGAGGGTGTGCCGCAGGTGCTGATGGAGGGCCTTGCCTGTGGGACGCCCGTCGTGGCGACCGACGTCGGCGGCGTGCGCGCCGCGCTCGACGGGGGACGCGCCGGCCTGCTCGTGCCGCCCTCGGACGTCGGGGAGCTGGTGGCCGCGATCAACCGCCTCGTCGACGACGCCGGCCTGCGGGATCGGCTGGTCGCCCACGGCCTGGACACGGCCCGGGCGGTGACCCTGGAAGCCGAGGCCGGCCGGGTCGCCCGCTTCATCGCCGGGGGGAGGCCGGGCCCGGGCGGCTCCCGCCACCCGCATCTGGCGTAGCGGAGTTGGTGCCGATGGGGGAGCCGGTGGCGGCAGGGGCGGACGTACGGTGACGATGCGGTTTCCAGACCCGTCGGCGACCGGTGGAACACCTGCCCCGGGCCGTCCGGCCCGGCCTCCGGCCCCCGGATCCAGCGGGATCCGCCGGACCCAGCCCGGCCACCGGTGGAATCCGCCGGGCCCGGCTGGCGGTGCGCCACCGGCCGACGTGGAAAGCAGGGGGAGGACGTGGTCCGTCGTACGGACGATTTTCATGCGGCCGAACCGGCTCCGACCGCCACGGCCGGGATATCGGAGCGCATCCGGCGAGCTTTCACCACCATCTCGGCACCGGATATCTCGGCACCGGATATCTCGGGACGGGAATCTCGGTGACGGGAATCTCGACGACAGATATCTCGGCGCCGGGACCCATGACGACAGAACCCGCGCGGGCGGAACATCCGGTAGCGGAACGCGCGCATTCGGCCGCGGGGTGCCCGTCCAGCGAAGGATCCGTCTTCCGCGGAATGCCCAGCGCGACGGGTGCGACCGGGCGGACCCGCGGGGAGGCACTTCTCGCTGGGACGAAGATGGTCGCCGAGATGCTGCTGGCGGCTGTCCTGCTGCTGCTGGCCCTGCCCGCGCTGCTCCTGATCGCTCTTGCCATCAAGATCGAATCAAGGGGGCCGGTGTGCTACCGGGCGCTGCGGGTGGGCCATCAGGGCAGGCCACTGGCCGTCCTGAAATTCCGGAAAATGCGGGTGGGGACGTCGGGGCCGCCGGTGACGGCGACCGGCGACGAACGGTTCACCCGTATCGGCGCCTTTCTCGCGCGCCGGCGCATCGACGAGATCCCCCAGCTGTGGCACGTCCTGCGCGGGCAGATGAGCCTGGTCGGCCCGAGACCGGAGGATCCCAGGTTCGTGGCCCTGCACCCGCGGGCCTATCAGGAGATCCTGACGGTCCGTCCCGGTCTGTCGGGATGGACCCAGCTCGTCTTCCGGGACGAGGGCGACCTGATCGGCGCCGGGCGGGACGTGGACCCGGTACGCCGCTACGTCGACGACCTGCTGCCGGAGAAGGTGCGGCTCGACCGCCTGTACGCCGGTGACCGTCGGCTCACCACCGACTGCAAACTGCTGCTGTGGACCCCGCTCGTGCTGTTCTGCCGTTTCGATGTCGAATACGCCGGGAAAGCAGAACATGACGGGGGAACCGAGCTCCACAGCAAGTCCGGGCACGACGGGAAAACCGTCGGGTGCGACGGGCGAAAAGAGCTCTTCCGGCTGGTCCGGAATTCTTCTGCCAACGACACGCGAGCCGGACGTGCCACCTGCCGGAGCAGACGGGTTCCGCACCGGGGGGCCGAGGATGGGGATGCCGATGAACGGGACGAACGGGATGAACGGTCTGTCGCACATCAGGGCGGTTGTCCTTGCCGGCGGGCTCGGCACCAGGCTGCGCCCGTACACGACAATCATCCCCAAACCACTCGTGCCGGTCGGTGAACGCCCGATCCTGCAGCACATCATCGACCGGCTGCGAGCCGTCGGGGTGACCAGGATAGATCTCTGCGTGAACTATCTGGGCGGGCTCATCGCGGCCTATTTCTCCCAGGCCCGGCTCGAACCGGGCCTGGAGCTGCACTGGCACTGGGAGGAAAGACCGCTGGGCACGGCCGGAGCGCTGCGGGCCGTCCCCGGTCTCGACCAGACGTTCATCGCCATGAACGGCGACGTGCTGACCGGCCTCGACTACCGTGAACTGGTCGACTTCCATGTCGAGGCCGGCGCCGCCCTGACCATCGCCACCCACAAGAACCCGGTCGACATCGATCTCGGCGTGCTCGAGACCACGGACGGTTATGTCAGCTCCTACCGGGAGAAACCGACGCTGCACTACGACGTGAGCATGGGCGTCTACATCTACGAGCCGCGGGCGCTGAAATACCTCCCGCGTGGTGAATGCCAGTTCCCGGAACTGGTCCAGCGCCTGCTCGCGGCCGGTGAGAAGGTCGCGGCATATCCCAGTGACGCCCCCTGGTACGACATCGGCACGCCCCAGGAATACGAACGGGCGGTACAGGACGTCTCACTTCTCACCGAGCAGTGACAATGACGAAACAGGCCATGACAGAGCAGGCCATGACGAACCGGGCCGAGGCGGGCTGGGCCGTGCCGCTGTCGGATCTCGTCATCGCGGACGACGACCTGCGGGCGGTGACCGACACCTACCGGTCGGGATGGCTCAGCATGGGCCCGCGCACCCAGGAGTTCGAGGGGCTTTTCGCGCGCTTCGTCGGCACCCGGCACGCCGTCGCGGTCACGAACGGGACCGCGGCGCTGCACCTGATGTGCCTGGCGGCCGGGCTGACCGCCGGGGACGAGGTGATCGTCCCGTCGCTGACGTTCGTGGCGACCGCCAACGCCGTGCGCTACACGGGCGCGACACCGGTCTTCGCCGACATCGCCGGGCTCGCGCGGCCGTGGCTGTCCGCGGCCGGCTGCGAGCAGCTGATCACAAGCCGGACGAAGGCCGTCCTGTACGTCGCCTACGGCGGGCACCCCGGGGAGATCGGCGCCCTGCGCGACCTGTGCGCCCGCCGCGGCCTGATCCTCCTCGAGGACGCGGCACACGCCGCCGGGTCGTGGTGGCACGGCCGCCACCTGGGCACCTTCGGCGCCGCCGGCGCCTTCAGCATGTTCGCGAACAAGAACCTCGCGGCCGGCGAGGGCGGCGTCGTGGTGACCGCGGACCCGGTGATCGCCGACCGGGTCCGGCTGCTGCGCTCCCACGGCATGACCACGCTCACCTGGGACCGCCACCGGGGCCACGCGCAGACGTACGACGTCGTCGCACTCGGTTACAACTACCGCATCGACGAGCCGCGGGCCGCGCTGGCCGCCTGCCGGCTGCGGCGGCTGGCCGCGGAGAACCAGCGGCGGGCCCGGCTGGACGCCCGCTACCGGGCGGCGCTGGGCGGCCTCGACATCGTGATCCCGGGCCGTCCCGCGGACGACGGGTGCGCCCGCTCGCATCATCTGTTCACCGTCGTGCTGCCCGCGGACGCCGACCGGGACGCCTTTCGCGGCCACCTGTCCGACCAGGGCATCCAGACCAGCGTCCACTATCCGCCGGTCCACCGCAGCACCGTCCACGCGGCCCCGCCGGAAGCGGCCCGGCGGGAACTCCCGCTGACGGACCGGTACGCGGCACGCACGGTCACCCTGCCCATGTTCGCCCACATGCGCGACGACCAGCAGGAACAGGTCGTGGCCGCGGCGGGGAAGGCCCTGGCACTCGCCAGAACAAGCTCCCGGCGCCGGGACAGCGGCGACGGAGACGCCTGCGAGGTGACGACATGGAGCCACCGATAAAGCCACCGGAGAAACGTCCCACGACGCCATCCACACCGACGTCCCCGATGCCGGGGGCGGCTCCGGGGGCGGCTCCGGAGACGCCGCCGTGGCGGGACGGCCCCGCGTGGGGGCGGGACGACGAGCGTCCCGCCGGCGACCTGCGGGCCCTTCGGGCGCACCGGCTGCTGGTGACGCTGGTCACGCTCGCCGCGCTCGGCGGCGGCCTGCTGGCGCTCGCCCTGCGCCCGACCACCTACCACGCCAGGGCGGACGTCCTCGTGACACCGCTGGCGCAGGACGACGACCACCTGCTCGGGCTGCCGCTCGTCCGCGACCTGGGGGACCCGATCCGGACGATCCAGACCGCCGCCGCCGCCACGGACAACCGCGGCATCGCGCAGGTCACGGCCACCCGGCTCGGCGCACCCTGGACGGCGGAACGCGTCCAGCGGGCCGTCGACGTGATGCCGAAGGGGCAGACCAACATCCTTGAGGTCACGGCCGCCGCGCCCGCGGCGCGGACCGCGACGGATGTCGCGAACACGTACGCGCACTCCCTGATCGACACCCGGCAGGCCACGCTGCGGCGGCTGGTCGACGCCTCGGCCCGCCCGCTCCAGGCCCGGCTCGACGCGCTGCGCAACCAGCCCGGCGCCGCCAGCCAGCAGAGCGCCACCGCCGCCGACCTCGAGCAGCGGCTGATCGAGCTGGGCCAGGTCCGCGACAGCGGTGATCCCACCATGTCGCTGCTGCAGGACGCCGCGCTCCCGCGCTCGGCCGCGGGCGCCCCGGCCTGGCTGGTACTGACGATCAGCACGCTGGCCGGCCTCGTCCTCGGATCGGCGGCGGCGGTCATGACCGAACGGCTCGCCCGCGCCCAGCGCGGCCGGCAGGGCCCCGCCCGGGACGCCGGGCCCGTCCGCGCGACGCAGCCGCAGCCGGCCCCGGGTCCGGCGGACACGAGACCGACAGGCACGACGCCGACCGGCACAGGCTCCACCGGAACGGTACCGGCAACGGACCCGGCGGCCACGGTGGAGGCGCTGGACGGCCAGCCGGCCGGGCCCGCCCGGTGATCGCGCGGACAGTGCTCGTCACGGGGGCGGGCGGGTTCATCGGCGGGCACCTGGCCGCCGCGCTCGTCCGCGGCGGCAGCCACGTCCGCGCCTTTCTCCGGTACAACTCCCGGGGCGAGCGGGGCAGCCTGGAATGGCACGACCAGCACGTCGTCCGCGACATGGAGATCGTCTTCGGTGACCTGCGCGACGTCGAGCCGGTGGCGCGGGCGGCCGCCGGCGTGGAGGTCGTCTTCCACCTCGGGGCGCAGATCGCCATCCCGTACTCCTACGTCAACGCCCGGGACTTCTTCGAGACGAACGTCCTCGGGACCCTGAACGTCGCCGAGGCCGCGCTGCGCGCGGGGGTGCGCCGGGTCGTGCACACCTCGACGAGCGAGGTGTACGGCACCGCCCGCACCATTCCCATGACCGAGAATCATCCGCTGGCGGCGCAGTCCCCCTATGCCGCCAGCAAGACAGGCGGCGACCAGCTGATGGAGGCGTTCCACCGCTCGCACCAGCTGCCGGTGACCGTGCTCAGGCCGTTCAACACCTACGGCCCGCACCAGTCGGCCCGCGCGGTCACGACCACCGTCATCACCCAGGCGCTGGCCGGGGGGACGCTGCGCCTCGGGGAACTCGACACCCGCCGGGACCTCACCTTCGTCTCGGACACCGTCGCCGGTTTCCTCGCCGCGGCGGAGTCCGACGCCGCCGTCGGGCGGACCGTCCACCTGGGCACCGGGCACGACGTCTCGGTGGCGGAGCTCGTCACCGCGGTCGGCGATCTGCTCGGCCGGAAACTGGCCGTCGACGTCGACCGGGCCCGGCTGCGGCCGCCGCACAGCGAGGTCGCCCGGCTGGTGTCGAACCCGGCGCTGGCCCGGGAACTGCTCGGCTGGGCGCCCAGCGTCGATCTCGACACCGGGCTCACCACGACGATCGGATGGATCAAGTCGAACATGGGCCGGTTCCGCGTCGGCGAATACGCGCGATGACCGGCGTGTTCCACCCCTGGACGGCCCGGCCCGCCCGCCGGCGGGCCGGATATCGGCGACTCCCGTATCGAGTAAGGTCTGCTGGGAACAGGGCGTGCCGGCAGCGGGACACCGGCGTATCCGGCCATGGGTGTCCGGTCATACCGGACGGTGCCGTGGCGGTGACGCAGCGGAATCGGTGCACCGACCGTCCCCACGCCCGTGGGGACGGCACGCGGGCACGGCGGGCACGGCAGACGCGGACAAGGCAGACAGGGCAAGGACGACGTGATGTGTAAGAGAAGGCCCGGCGGCCGGTCACCGCTGACCGGCGCCCACGGCAGCCGGAGCGGGGGGCGGTCATGAGCAAGGTCCCCCAGACTGACGCCGAGTACCGGGCATCCACGCTCTACGCCAAGCGCCATTCGGTGGCGCACCTGCTCGCCCACGCGGTGGTGGAGAAGTTCCCGGACGCCAAGCTGGGCGTCGGCCCGCCGACCCGGGACGGCTTCTACTACGACTTCGCGCTCCCGCGTCCCCTCACCCCGGAGGACCTCACCGAGCTCCAGGAGCGGGTACGCGCCCTCATCCGCGGCGGTGTGCGCTTCGAGCGGCACGAGCTGACCACGGACGAGGCCACCACCAGGTTCGCCGACCAGCCGCTGAAGCTGGAACTCATCCGCGACATCGTCGCCGGCGGCGTCGACGACAACGGCGAGCCGATCGAGGGGCCGGTCGAGCTGTCGGTCTACGAGAGCGGTGACTTCGAGGACCTCTGCCGCGGCCCGCACATCGAGGACAGCAGCGTGGTCCACCCCGACGCGGTGGCGTTGCTGCGGGTCAGCGGCGCCTACTGGCGGGGCGACGAGAAACGCCAGCAGCTCCAGCGCATCTACGGCACCGTGATGGACTCCCCCAAGGAGCTGCGCCACTACCTGTGGCAGCTGGAGGAGGCCAAGAAGCGGGACCACCGGGTCATCGGCGAGGCGCTGGACCTGTTCGCCTTCAGCCCGGCGGTCGGCAAGGGGCTGCCGCTGTGGCTGCCGAACGGCACCGTCGTGCGCGACGAGCTGGAGACCTGGGCGCGCGAGGTCGAACGCGCCCACGGCTACCAGCGCATCGTCACCCCGCACATCACCAAGAGCGACCTGTACTACATCTCCGGGCATCTGCCGTACTACGCGGACGACCTCTACTCGCCCATCGACATCGACGGCGAGGAGTACTACCTCAAGCCGATGAACTGCCCGCACCACCACATGGTGTACAAGGCACGCCCGCGCAGCTACCGGGAACTGCCGCTGCGGCTCGCCGAATACGGCACGGTCTACCGCTACGAGCGCTCCGGCCAGCTGTTCGGGATGATGCGGGTACGCGGTTTCGCCCAGAACGACGCGCACATCTACTGCACGCGGGAACAGGCCATCGACGAGTTCCTCGCCGTCATGCGCCTGCACGCCCTCTACTACGACAAGCTCGGCATCGAGGACTACCACATGGTCCTCGCCCTGCGGGACCCGAAGAACACCGAGAAATACCACGGCGACGAGCTGATGTGGCAGGACGCCGAACGCATCACCCGCGACGCCATGGAACGCTCCGGGATTCCCTACGTCGAGGACATCGGCGGCGCGGCGCACTACGGGCCGAAAGTCGACTTCATCCTCACCTCGGTCACCGGCCGGGAGTTCGCCGCGTCCACGAACCAGGTCGACCTCTACATGCCCGAACGGTTCGGTCTCACCTTCACCAACCGGCACGGTGAGGCGGAGCAGGCGGTCGTCCTGCACCGGGCGCCGCTCGGCTCGCACGAGCGTTTCGTCGCGTTCCTCATCGAGCACTTCGCCGGCGCGTTCCCGGTGTGGCTCGCCCCGGTCCAGGTACGGGTCGTCCCGATCAGCGACCGGCAGGCCGACGGCGCCGCCGCCGTCTGGCGCCGCCTGCGCGACGCGGGTGTCCGCGCGGAACTCGACGACAGCGACAACACGATGCAGGCGAAGATCCGCAGGGCCGAGCAGCAGAAGGTGCCCTACGTCGCGGTCATCGGCGACCGTGAGCTGGAGAACGACTCGGTGTCCGTCCGCGCCCGCGGGCGGCGCAACCTGGGCTCGCGGCCCGTCCCCGAGCTGATCGAGAAGCTCGGCCGGCTCATCGCCGACCGCGCCATGACCCTCGACCTGGACCCGGCCGGCTGACCCCGCCCCGCGCACCGGCCCTGTCTCCCGCCGGGTGTCCTTCCCCCACCGCGCGGGCTGCTGCGGGAAAGAGACACCCGGCCACGGGGAACGGCTCACGACGAGCTGCCCACCGGGCTTCTTTCCGGCCGGCCGTGGAGCATTCCCTCGGTGGACGAGCTCCCCACGGGCGGACCCGGGCTGTCGGTTGCCGCCCGCAGCAGCGCCGGGCCCAGCGCGAGCAGGAACCACAGGCGCTTGTCTGTCGCGTTGGACAGGAAGACACCTGAGATGGTCATGCTGAACGTGGCCAGCAGGACCGCGTTCGCCATCGCCGCGTTCCGCCGGTCGCCGAGCGCCTCAAAACGCCGGGCGGCGAGGAACGCCGACCGCAGACAGAGTGCGAGAAAGGCCAGAAACAGGGCGGATCCGACGATCCCGTTCTCCGCGAGCAGCTGGAGATAGGCGTTGTGCACCTCGTGCGCGCGGCTGACGATGATGTCGAGCCACGGCACCGGCCCGACCCGGCGCACGTAGTCGCCTTCCACCGCCGTGTAGTTGTTCAGCCCGACCCCCAGAAGCGGATGGTCCCGTACGACGCTCCAGGCGACCTTCCACAGGTCCACCCGGCCGTCCCCGCGGTCGTTCGTCGTGATGCGCTCCCAGGCCGTGGGCGACATCGCCAGCCAGGCGGTGGCCACGGCCGTGACCAGCAGGATCAGCCCGGCCAGCTGCCGGCGGTGGCGCCGCAGCAGGACGAGCGCGGCAAGGGCGCTGGCGACGGCGGCGACAAACGCCCCGCGGGACAGTGTCGCGGCGAGCCCGACGGCGGCGATGCCGCCGGCCGCGACGAGGAGCCGGCGCAGCGCCCGGTTCTCGCTCGCCGCGATAAGACCAACCGTCAGGATCAGCGCCGCCAGCAGCCATGACGCGAGGAAGTTGGGATCACCCGCCCCGCCCTGCAGCCGGGTGGCCCCGGCCGTGTCCGCGGGGTTGCTCGGCCACGGGCCGGCGCCGGCCAGGCCGACGGCCACCGAGAGCACCGCACCGGCGAGAAACGCGCCACTGGCCATGCGCACGGCCCCCACGTCAGCCATTGCCGTGCCCACCACAACGAAGATCACTACCAGCGCCCACCAGTGCCACAGGTCGGTGGCGGCCGCCCCGATGTCGACAGCCCACAGCAGCGACAGCGACAGCCACACCAGCAGCAGCACGCCCACGATGACGAGCCCCGGCCGCTGCCGGAGAGCGCGGAAGCCAACGCCCCGTCCCGCCGCCCACCGTGCCCCGTACTCCGCTGTCAGCCCTGCCGTCCCTGCCGTCCCTGTCAGCCCTGCCTGCTCTGCCGGCCCCCGCGCTCCGTGCCCCGGCCGTCCCGCCGGCTCCTGTGCCGGTCTTCCCAGCGCCGTGAGCCAGCGCAGGATGATGACCAGACCGGCCGCTTTCGCGCCGAGGTTGAGGGCCGGGACGGCCTCGAAGAACAGCGTCGGCGCCCACAGGGCGATACCGAGCCGCAGGTTCACGGTGGCCAGGGCGACGTACAGCACGAACACGAGCAGCGCCAGGCCCACCCACACCCGTTCGGCCATGGCGGCACCGACGAGCCCGGCACCGACGGTGGCGGCGACGGCGACCACCGTCTCCGGCCGGCCATCTCGTCGAGGCACGTGCACCCTCCCGGTCCGCGCGGCACCTGCCTGGCCGCCGGCCTGTCCGACGGTTCGTCACCATCCCGTCCCCATCTGTCGTACCGTGGTCGACCGTATGCCGGCCCGGCCGTGCGCAGGCCCCGCAGGCGCGGTAGTTCGCCTACGCCGGATGCGGGTGGCAGGCGCCGATGCCGATGCCGATGGGATGGTTCGTCCGCGTTCACGGGCGGTTCGGCGGGCCCGCTGCCGCGCTGGTGGCGACCTGCGGCCTACGACTTTCGTCGTAGGCGTTTCGTCGTAAGCGGGTGGTACCAGCAGGCTGGTGGTGCCGTGCCGCGTCCCGGAATCCCAGGTCAGCAGGACTTCGGGCGGAAAGGCCGCGGGCTGGGAAACAGCACGTCTCCGTCCCAGGATGGATGTCGAAAAGCCAGACCTGAGCCGGAAGACGCCGCCGCCGGCCGCCCGTAGCGTGGAACACGTCCCAGTGGGAGCCGTGGGCCACAAGTGCGCACCGCGGACGTTTTCAGCTTCAGCTGTACGGCCGTGCATCCCTGACCCGGCATCATCCGGGCGCGAAAACACGCCCGCGGGTCAGGGCCGCGCCGTTTCGTCGACGTCTTCGTCGACGTCACCGACGGCTGAACTCCGAGGGACCGGTGTCGCCGAAGGGGGCGGGGATGACAGGCATGATCAGGGCGGAGTTACGGATGCGGGTGCGTCCGGGCTGCGAGGACGCGTTCGAGCGGGCCTGGCGCGAAGCGGCCGAGGAAATCGCGCAGGTTGCGGGAAACCTCGGCCAGGCGCTCATCCGCGATCTCACCGATCCGCGTACGTACGTCATCACCAGCGACTGGGCGGACCGGCAGCGCCTGGAGGCGTTCGGCGGCAGTGATTACCGCGAACGGCTCACCACCGCGCTGCGTGACTTGCGGGAGGACGCGCAGCGGCGCGTCTACGAGGTACGGGACGCGATAACCGGCCCGTGTCCGACGTCGACGGAGGACGCATGAGCATCAGAGTGATGTTGTACACGGAGGCTCCCGAGGGCGGCGAGCAGGAGTTCGAGGAGGCATACCGCCAGGTCGCGGTGCAGATGCGCGGCGTCGACGGGCACATCGCCGACGAGCTCCTGCGCGAGCCGGGGAGCAGTCGCTACCTGCTGTTAGCGGAATGGGAGGACGAGCGCCGTTTCACGGCCTGGGTCAGCGACCCCGCCCACACCGCGCGTACCGGGCCGCTCGTGCCGTATCTGGAGCGGACGTTCCAGCGCGCGGTGTACGAGGTCGCGGTGCGCCCGGCGGACCAGCGAGGGTGACCGGTGCTCGCAGGGACGATCGCGGTGGCGGTGGTGATCGGCGCGGGGCTGCTCGCCGGCGCGCTGCTCGCGGTGGAGAAAGCCGTCATACCGTATTTCGCCTCGCTGCCGGCGGGCCGGTACGTCCCCACCCTGACGTTTCTCGACGACAGGTTCGACCCGTTCATGCCCTGGCTGGCCAGGGTCAAGGCACTGGTCACGATCGCCGCGATCGTGACCGCGCACTCGACCGCCTCCCAGGTGCTCTTCGGCGCCGGGCTCCTCTGCACGGCAGGTGTAGGCATTGTTTCGGAAAGTATCAATGTCGCGTTGAACCGCCGGATCCGCTCCTGGGATCCCGGCCATCCGCCGCCGAACTGGGAGGCGGTACGGCGGCGCTGGGCGTGGGGCAACCGGCTGCGCCTCGCCCTGGCAATAGCCGGGCTCGCCCTGGACTGCGCTGCCGCGACGGCCCTGTGAGTGGCGGACGCGACTGGCGGTGTCATGAGAGGGAGAAGGAAAAGCAATGATCATTGCGGTGACGGGTACCTCCGGGCGTCTTGGTAACGATCTCGTGCCGCTGCTGCGCGCGTCCGGGCACGACGTCGTACGCCTGGTCCGTCGGGAGCCGGCCGCTCCCGACGAGGCACGCTGGGACCCCGCGACCGGCTCGGTCGACCCCGCGGCCCTGGAACGGGCCGAGGCCGTGGTGCACCTCGCCGCCGAGAACATCCTCGGCCGCTGGGAGGATCCGCAGGTACGCCACCGCATCCGGTCGTCCCGGGTGGATGTGACACGGCGTCTCGCCGAACAGCTGGCCACCGGCCGGTACGCCCCGCGCACCCTGGTGAACGCGGCGGCGATCGGCTACTACGGCCTCGGGCACACCGACGAGACGCTGACGGAGAACAGCCCACCGGGGCAGGGCTTCCTCGCGGAACTCGGACGTGACAGAGAGGCCGCCGCGATGGTCGCCGCCGACGGCGGCCTGCGCGTGGTCAACCTGCGCGTCGGCGTGGTCCAGGCCCCGGACCAGGGCATGCTCCGCTTCCTCCTGCCGCGGTTCCGGCGCGGCCTGGGCGGGCGCGTCGGCCGCGGCCGCCGATACCTGGCGTGGGTGACGAGGCTGGACACGGCCCGGGCATGCCAGCACGTCCTGGAGCATCCGGAGGTGTCCGGGCCGGTCAACGCCGTCGCGCCGAACCCGGTGACCAACGCCGAGTACACCCGCACCCTCGGCCGTGTCCTGGGCCGGCCGGCTGTGCTGGCCGTGCCGCCGTTCGTCCTGCGCAAGGCGCTCGGCTCCTTCGCGGAGGAAACCCTGCTGCGCAGCACCCGCGCGCTGCCGGCACGCCTGTCGGACACCGGGTTCACCTTCAGCTTCCCCGAGCTCGAGGCGGCGTTGCGCCATGTTCTCGCCCCATCCGCGGCCGGCGACGCCGGCCCGGCGCCGGCACGGACCGTGACACGGACGACGGCCGCATCCAGGAGCCGCTCATGACCGGCCTGGCCGATCCCACCGCCA